>CAZCON010000198.1:0-3759 GCA_964500085.1 uncultured Lachnospiraceae bacterium | reverse complement strand
GTCCACCGCAAAGAAGTCCAAGTACCGCCGTGAAAACTATCTTTTTCCCAAAACCTTTTTTCTTCATAACACAAACCTCCAATCAGGCATTTCTCTCTGCTGATAGCTCTATTCTACCTGTAAAGTTTGTCTAATTTGTGATGAAACACTTAAAAATATGTGGTTTGCGGGCAACTCTCCCTGTCTGCGCTGCTTTTCCCCTCAGCAAAACGCCTTATAGCAGCCGAGTACCTTTAATCTGGAAGCCTCCTCCCGAATGCCTGTCAGCGCATTCTGTACTGCCGGTTCAGACAATTTTCCGTCAAAGTCCACAAAGAAACGATATTCAAACTGCTTTCCCTGAATCGGGCGCGACTCAATCTTTGTCATATTCAAATTATTATAAATCAAATGACTTAAAATCCGATACAGGGAGCCGGATTCGTGCACAATTTCAAAGCAGATGCTTACCTTGTCCGCATCCTCTGTGTACACTGCGTTTTTCGAAAGCACCAAAAATCTGGTGGAATTCACATTCTGGTTATTTAATCCCCGGCGCAAAACCGTCAGTCCATAGCGCTTTGCCGCAGTTTCAGAAGCAATCGCCGCCTTAGTGATATCCCCACTTTCTGCAACCTCCAAAGCACAGCCGGAGGTACTGGAGCATGCTCTTTGCAACAACTCCGGACGCTTTGCAAAATAACCGCTGCACTGCAGAAGCGCCTGAGGATGAGAATAAACCTCCCTGATATTCTCCTCCGTTGCTCCCACCGGTGCTGCCAGAACATGCTGAATCCGAATCACCTGCTCCGCTACCGGATACACCGCATGCTCTGCCATCAAATCGTACAAATCGGAAATATCGCCTGTCGTCGTATTTTCAATCGGCACCACGCCATACTTTACCGTTCCCTTCTCGACTGCCTCCACCACAGCCGCAAAGCTGGCGCAGGAAATCCTTTCGCATTCTTCGCCCAGTGACTGCAGCAATGCCTGCTCGGTATAGGAACCCGGTTCACCAAAAAAAGCGGCTCGTTCCTGCCTGTCACAGCTCAATCCGCCAATTACGGAAAAACCATTTTCTCCCTTTTCTGCCAGCATCGTATACTGATATTTTCTGCTTAATGACATAATCTGCGAAAACAGCTCCCGCAGTCCGCGTCCAAAATATTCATTTGAGGACATTGCCTCTACCGCTGCCAGCTTCTCGTCTTCTCTCTGTTTATCAAATACTTTTTTTCCAATAGCACGTTTATACTCTGCCACATCCGCTGCAATCTTCATCCGTTCCTCGAACAATGCCGTCATCTGACGGTCAATCTCGTCAATCTCTTTTCTGCATTGTGTCAGATCCTTCATATCCATTCTCCTTTGCTTTTCTCCTTGTTTCCATACCGATTATACTTTGTTCCCCTCCAAAATGCAACGTCATTTTTCATCCTGCTTCCCGCTTTTTCATAATATTCCGGCAAAGAACCGTGTTTTTCTTGACATTCTCTGCCGGAATGCTACAATAGAATTTGAAATATCATCCACCGCCCGTAAAGGAGTGCTTCATGAATAAAAAAATGAAAACCGTTTTTATCTGCATCCTTATCACTGCAATTCTCACCATTGTTATTCTGTTATTCAAAATCAATTCCCGGCTTCCGGAAAACCCTTCCGACCACGCCGGAAACACCGCAGGAAATCTTTATAACCGGGGTCTGTTTGTCGAGACAGAGGATACCATTTATTTTGCAAATCCGGCAGATTCCTATCGGCTGTACCGTATGGATAAGTCTTTGGAAAATATAGAACGGGTCACAAAGGATTCCGTAGAATACCTGAACCGAGACGCTTCCTCTGATTATCTATACTATGCAAGAATTAATTATCGCCAGAACACTCTCGGTACTACTGCCTTTGATCTGCTCAGCACCGGTATTTACCGCATAAAGCTTCAGAGCTCCGATATTTTTCGACTGTATGACAGCTCCTGCGGTGCTGTTTTGCTTGCAGGCAACCAGCTCCTGTATCAGGCACACGGAGAAGACGGTTCCTATGATTTATGCGCTCTTCCAACCAACGAAAAGCGCCCCGTTTCTACCCTGCTGACTACCGACCCCATTCTGCCGGTCAGCTTTTTCGGTGGTCTTGCTTACTATTCCGGCGTTGGCGCAGACCACTATCTGTATGCCTGCTCACCGGAAACAAATACCAGCCGGACAATTGCGGAAATCAACTGTTATTTGCCGATTGCAGCAGCGGGCGGCGTCTTTTTCCTTTCCGTTCCTCATAACTACGCCTTATTCTTTTTGCCGGACAACAGTGACACTGCCATTCTGCTTGCTGAAAACCGTATTTCATCCTACAATCTTTCAGCAGACCAGACAACTCTGTTTTATCAGATAGATAACGGCAGAAACAACCGTCTCTGCCGCTATGATATTGCATCCGAAACGGAAACCATCCTGCTTGAGGGCGATTATAAAAATCTAAATACCGTATCGGATTATTTATTCTTTACTGATTTTTCTGAAACCAACTGCTACTGCTACGATATAAATGCAGACACTGTATTTACCTTTATGCCGGATGCGGAGCAATGACCTCCCCCTGCAGTAAAAGCTTTTTTGCCTCTCCTACCAGATACAGAGACCCGATTAGGATATTAACCTCCTCCGGGTCTTCTTTATTTGCCATGAAAAGCGCCTCCTTCACTGTCGGACAGCATACAAGCACAGGCTGTTTTTTTCCGGCACGGCACTTCTCGCAAAGAGCCAACAGTGCCTCTGCCTTCATAGCTCTCGGCAAGGACGGCGCAGTAACATAAATCCGCTCCGCAAGCGGAAGCATGAGCGCTATCATCGGTTCAAGCTCCTTGTCTGCCATAGCGCCAAATAAAAAATTCAGCTTTCTGTCCGGAAAATACTGCTGCAGGCTCTCTATCGTTGCCCGCATTCCCTGAGGATTATGGGAACCGTCTGCCAGTAGCAGTGGGCTTTCCCGTAACACCTCCAGTCTTGCCTGCCAGAATACATTCGAAAGTCCTTTTCTGACCTGCTCCTCCGAAATCAAAAGTCCCTTCCTTTGCAACACGCCAACAGCCTCCAGCACCACTGCAGCATTTTTCTGCTGATAAAGCCCCGGCAGAGACAGCTCTACATTTTCCCATGCTTTATAGGAAAATAACTGACAGCCTCTGCCCACCGTCCGGAATCTGTCCGTTGTTTCTGTCGTTTTGACTGCCATCCGCAGCTCTCCGATTTGTTTTGAAAAAAGGGTACCAAAATCCGGCAAAATCAATTCTGCATGTAACCTTCTGCAGCGTTCTCGGATAACCGCCTCTCCCTCTTCATTTTCACCATAAAACACTACCGGAACCCCCGGTTTTATAATTCCTGCCTTTGCATCGGCAATCTCTGCCATGGTACTTCCAAGCTGTGCCATGTGATCAAAGCCAAGTGCCGTAATAATACAGAGCAACGGATTTTCCAAAATATTGGTTGAGTCAAAGGTTCCGCCAAGACCGGTTTCTAATAGAACAAGGTCGCACTTCTGCTCCTTAAAATACAAAAATGCCAGTACCGTTCCAAATTCAAATTCGCTCGGCGGCACCTCCATCTGTTCCGCCACTGCTGCCAACTGCGTTGTCAGCCCTGCCAGTGCTGCATCCCCTATTTCTTCCCTGTTTACCTGAATCCGCTCATTATAACGTACAATATAGGGCGATGTATAAAGCCCCACCCGATATCAGGCTTCCTGACTCACCGCGGCAAGCATGGCTGCCGTACTCCC
>CAZCON010000197.1:0-3764 GCA_964500085.1 uncultured Lachnospiraceae bacterium | reverse complement strand
GGTCGACAGCCGAAACGAGGTGAATTATAGCGAATTATTCAGAGGTTCCCTAATCGATTTTCTGACCCGAAATAATGTTCTGCCAAAATACGGCTTCCCTGTGGATACCGTAGAGCTCCAGGTTGGCGCACGCACAACAGATGCCTCCTCCGGGCTACAGCTGTCTCGTGATTTGCAGATGGCCATTGCGGAATATGCACCGGGTGCCCAGGTTATAGCGGACGGAAAAATGTACACCAGCCGCTATATACGCAAGGCATTCGGACGGGGACAGCAGGACTCCGGATGGGAGCATGGATATTATGCGAAATGTCCTTACTGTGAAGAGATGAACTTTACACAGGACATCAAGACGAGAACAGTCGGGGTTCCTTGTTTCTCTTGTGGGCAAATAATTGGCAAACGCTTCTGGAAACAGACCATTGAGCCGCGGCTTGGTTTTATTACCGAGGATCCCAATGGCAAACCGGTTCCCATGCATAAGCCGGAGAGAGATTATAAGACGGATGACTACTATGTGGATGATGGAAGCGGTACGGTGTTGGAGACACGTTGTTTCCGTATTGGCGAAGAAACCGTACGCTTGCAGTCGTCAAAAAATGATTCTTTGGCAGTTGTCGGCTATGGTGAGCACATCGTTTGCCCTGTTTGTGGTTATGCGACGGATGACGGAGAGCCTGTCCTCAAAGAACACCATAAAAACCCCAGGGGTTATCTATGCGGCTATCGGGCGGAAGGAAATCGGCTTCCTACCTATCATCTTTCCCATGTGTTCAAAACGGATGTTGCAGCTATCGAATTTCAAACTACAGATGCTGGCGATTACGAAACAATGATTTCTGTGTTGTATGCAATTCTGGAGGGGTTGAGCAAGGAGCTGGATATTGAGCGGACAGACATCAAGGGCTGCTTGCATAAGATTTCCTGGGAAGGCAGCGCAAAGCCAATCTACTCCATCATTCTGTACGATGCTGTTGCCGGTGGCGCAGGCCATGTCAGGCGTATCGTTACTGAGAATGGTGCTGTGTTCCAACATGTGCTGAAGAAGGCCCATCAAATTGTAAATGGATGTAAATGTGACCCATCCTGTTATTCTTGCATCCGCAATTATTACAATCAGAAAATTCATGATCAGCTGAACCGCAAAAAAGCGGCAGCGTTCCTGGCAGGCAAGCTGGGCGAATGTGTACCAATCCAGGAGGGCGTGGTATCTGAGAAAAACACTTGTACGATTTCTGTATCGGACGCTGAACCAGCGGAAGCGTATACCACATGGGCAGATATTTTCGAAGGCTATGGATTTGATGGTTCCGGTGCGACATTCGACCAATACGGCATTTCCAAATCGGACTGTTTGATTATGCCCACGATGAATGTTCAGGATGAGCGTATCGAGCCCCTATTTTTGTGGAGAAAGAATAAGATCATGCTGGGGTACGAGATGCCTAACCACATCAGACAGCTACTGGAAGAAGACGGCTGGTATGTCGGAGATATGGACATTGCAGCGGATACGTTGGACGCCCTTTTGAAAGGAGGTTCGTAATATGGCAATCATGATTCCGGGGATGGAATACAAAGACCTTCAAAAGGATTTTAATGGAAGCGTCGGCGAACTGAGGCTGTACGAGCTGCTGGAGCAGTTGCCGGATGAGCTCTATGTACTCCATTCAACCTCTTGGAACGAACAGCGCAGACGAAATGAGCTTTCTCCGCGGAAATATGTTCAGTGGGGAGAAGCGGATTTTACTGTGTATCATCCCGAAAAGGGCATTATTGTTTTTGAGGTCAAGGATGGCCTGATTTCCTATCTTCGGGACCGAGGCTGGATTCAGACAAACCGGATGACCGGAGCCACCAGCAGTATCGATCCTATGGCACAAGCGGAGAAAAGCAAGTACTATTTCCGGGATCAGATATTCAAGCCAGCGTTCGATGGAGTAGTTCCATTTACGTTCTGCTCGGCGGTGTGGTTTACTTCGGGTGACAGGAATCTTGTAACAGGAAATCTGCCTCTCAGCTACAAAGAGGAAACCACTCTCTGGGCAAATGATTTGGCATCGGTAGAGCAGGTGCAGAATGCCATTAACCGGGTATTCAAGTATCATGACGCCTACTGCGCCAATCCTTCGCAGGAGCTTACCAACAAGACACTGGATTTGCTTGCTCCGGAGTTTGGCCTTGTCAAAAGAATTCGTAGCAGGGCGTTGGCGAATGAAACGCTGTTCCACTTGATGACCAGAGAACAAAATCGTCTCCTGGATTATCTGGAGGAACAGCAGACGGCCGCAATCCATGGCGCAGCCGGAACAGGCAAAACGATTATGGCCATAGAAAAGGCGAAAAGGCTGGAAGCGGACGGCCCGGTGCTGCTGCTATGCTTCAGCAGATTCCTGATGGAGCATATTCGTGAGGAGCTATGTGAAAGTCACCCCAATATCTCGGCATTTACAATTGATGGCCTGTACACAAAGCTTTCAGGTGGACTGCCTCAGTTTGACTCCGCGGATGATCGAAATGATGCGATTCTGGAAGTGCTGATGGATTGGAAAAACCTTCGCTGGGATTACAAGCACATTATTGTTGACGAGGGGCAGGACTTTTTTGCAGATCATTTGCAACTGCTTGGGGAAATTGCCGAAGAGCAAGACGGATGCTTTTATGTGTTCTATGACAAGAATCAGTTCGTTCAGGGGCAAGCGTATCCGGAGTGGTTGGATCGAGCGGAGTGCAGGCTGGTTCTCTCACATAACTGCCGGAATACCCACGAAATCGCCCTTACATCCACACGACCAATTGATTTGCCCGAAAAGCGGATTCGTATGAACCCGTTTATGGAACAGGCAGAGCAACCAAAGCCAAAGCTATTCTTCGTGTCAGACCAGGAGATGCTTCAAGAATATGTACTGAAGCTGATTCGGAAATATTCAGAAGCGAAATACAAAAAGTCGGACATTGTGCTTTTGAGTATGAAGGCGGAGGGGTGTTCTGTGTTAGAGCGGGAACGGTTGATTCCGGAGCTGGCGGCTGTTTGCGCAAACAAAAAACAGCCGAACAAGGTTCTGTTTACTACGGTCAGAAAGTTTAAGGGCTTGGAGTCAGACGTTGTGATTTGCATCGATGTGGACGAAGATACCTTTGCCAATGACATAAACCGCAGCTTGTTTTATGTAGGAACCTCCCGCGCAAAAACATGGCTGGATATTATCACTACCGACTCCCAGGAGGCCTTAGCAAAGGCAATCACAGGAGATGAAGCGCCAAAGAAAAGGCCTCAGGCAGTGAAAGTGATTCGGGATGCACTTTGCGTAAAAATCGGTACAAGTGGAGACTTGATTGAGAAGAGCAGTCAATAAGAAAGCTTAATCAACTTGTTGAATTTATGCGTAAAGCTGATATAGTAAAAGAAGGTACTGATGACGCAAAACAGCAAAAACAACCCCAGCATGATGGCGAACAATTTGGCTGAAAAGTTTCGGAATAGTTTCATTTTGCACATCCAGACAGATACATCTGATTATATTTTACAGGAAAATCCCTGGCACAGAAAGCAATATTTGGAGCGGACCGGAAATTGTATCCACTATCCCAATGATTTTTCTGTCCAAATCTACGCACAAACCGTCTTGTCCGTACTTTTGCCGGAATCATCTGCTGTGTAAAATCATCAGATGAGGATTTTTCGTCGCAACGCTCTTGCACCAAGCGTTGCATTGTATCAAAACCCGCAATCAATGCCATAACAGATACCCGAATTGATACAA
>CAZCON010000196.1:2166-3768 GCA_964500085.1 uncultured Lachnospiraceae bacterium | reverse complement strand
GGATAGCCTTGCCATTACGGATCATGGTGTTATGTATGGTGTAATCGATTTTTATCGTGCCTGTAAGGCAGAAGGCATCCGGCCGGTACTGGGCTGCGAGATTTATGTGGCTCCCGGCTCCCGCTTCCAGAAGGAGGGGAGCGCTTCTGAAGAGCGTTATTATCATCTGGTACTGCTTGCTGAGAACAATACCGGATATTCCAATTTAATGAAAATTGTATCCAAGGGCTTTACGGAGGGCTATTATTATAAGCCGCGAGTGGATTTGGAGGTGCTGCGGGAGTACCATGAGGGAATTATTGCTCTTTCTGCCTGCCTTGCCGGAGAAGTGGCGACTCACCTGAAAAAAGGCTTTTATGAGGAGGGAAAGGCGGCGGCACTGCGCCTTCTGGATATTTTTGGGAAAGGGAATTTTTTTCTGGAGCTGCAGGACCATGGAATCCCAGAGCAGCGTACCGTCAATCAGGCGTTGCTTCGGATGAGCGCAGAGACAAAAATTCCGCTGGTTGCCACTAATGATGTGCACTATACCTATGCAGAGGATGAAAAAGCACATGATATTCTTTTGTGTATTCAGACACAGAAGAAGGTAACGGATACAGACCGTATGCGCTATGATGGAGGACAGTATTATTTAAAGTCACCGGAGGAGATGGAGGAGTTGTTTCCATATGCAAAGGAGGCGCTTCGCCGGACAAAAGAAATCGCAGACCGGTGCGAGGTGGAAATTGTATTTGGCGAGTACAAGCTGCCGAAATACGATGTGCCGGATGGGTACACGGCAAAGGAATATTTGCATTCCCTTTGTGAAAAAGGGCTGGTACAGCGCTATCCGGATACGGCGGATTCCCTGCGGGAACGTATGGAGTATGAGCTGAGAACGATTGAAGACATGGGCTTTGTGGATTACTTTCTCATTGTCTGGGATTTTATTAAATACAGCCGGGATCACGGGATTGCCGTGGGACCGGGAAGGGGAAGCGCGGCAGGAAGTATAGTTTCCTACTGCCTTGGGATTACAAACATAGATCCGATTCGCTATCAGCTGCTGTTTGAGCGTTTTTTAAATCCGGAGCGTCTTACCATGCCGGATATTGATATTGACTTCTGCTTTGAACGACGGCAGGAGGTGATTGACTATGTGGTGCAAAAGTACGGGAAGGACAGGGTTGTACAGATTGTGACATTTGGTACGATGGCGGCACGGCTTGCCATTCGTGACGTGGGTCGCGCGCTGGATATTCCGTATGCCAAGGTGGACGGTGTGGCAAAACAGATACCGAATGAGCTTGGTATCAATATCGAAAAAGCACTGGAGCAGAATCCGGAGCTGCGTCTGATGTATGAGCAGGATGAGGAAGTAAAGGAACTGATTGATATGTCAAAACGTCTGGAGGGGCTTCCGCGACATACCTCCATGCATGCTGCCGGAGTAGTAATCAGTAATGCGCCGGCAGATGAATATGTACCGCTGTCCCGCGGTGCGGACGATGTCATTACCACACAATTTACAATGACAACGCTGGAGGAGCTGGGGCTTTTAAAAATGGATTTCCTGGGACTTCGGACACTGACAGTCATTCAGGATGCGGTAAGGCTGAT
>CAZCON010000196.1:0-2156 GCA_964500085.1 uncultured Lachnospiraceae bacterium | reverse complement strand
AAGGCTGATTAATCGCAGACGCAGTGCGGCAGATTTGCTCGAAATTGATCAGATAGATTATGCGGATAAAAATGTGTACGACTTAATCAGCTCCGGAAAAACCGAGGGCGTGTTTCAGCTGGAAAGCACCGGAATGAAAAATTTCATGAAGGAATTAAAGCCGGGAAATATGGAAGATATCATTGCGGGTATTTCACTGTATCGTCCGGGACCGATGGATTTTATCCCGAAGTATATTGAGGGAAAGCTGCATCCGGAGAATATAATATATGATTGTAAGGAGCTGGAGCCAATCCTGGAGCCGACCTATGGCTGTATTGTGTATCAGGAGCAGGTAATGCAGATTGTACGTGAACTTGCAGGCTACAGCTATGGGCGGAGCGATTTGGTACGTCGTGCGATGGCTAAGAAAAAGGCGTCAGTGATGGAAAAGGAACGCCGGAATTTCGTTTACGGAAATGCAGAGGAGGGCGTTAAGGGCTGTATTGCAAATGGGATTCCGGAGCAGGTTGCGAATAAAATCTATGATGATATGACGGACTTTGCAAAGTATGCCTTCAATAAGTCGCATGCGGCGGCGTATGCAGTGGTGGCTTACCAGACGGCTTATCTGAAATGCTATTATCCGGTGGAATTTATGGCGGCATTGATGACTTCCGTGTTGGACAATACCGGAAAAATTTCGGAGTACATTTTAAATTGTCGTCAGATGGGGATTGAGATTCTTCCACCGGATGTGAATCAGGGAGAAGTACAGTTTACCGCGGAGGGAAATGCAATCCGGTTTGCACTGGCGGCAATCAAGGGGCTTGGAAAACCGGTGATTGCAGCAATTACAGCGGAACGTGCAGAAAACGGTCCGTATCGCACATTAAAGGAGTTTGTGGAGCGTTTATCCGGAAAGGAAGTAAATAAGCGCACATTGGAGAGCTTTATTAAATCCGGAGCATTTGACTGCCTAAAGGGAAACCGCAGGCAGCTGATGCAGAGCTATGCGGCGATTGTAGACAGTGTGGTGACAGAAAAGAAAAAGAATCTGTCCGGACAGATGAGCCTGTTTGATCTGGCAGCGCCGGAGGAAAAGGCGGAGTTTGAGGTGCGTCTGCCGGAGGTGCCGGAGTATGATAAACGGGAGCTGCTTGCATTTGAAAAGGAGACGCTGGGAATTTATTTGAGCGGACATCCACTGGATGAATACAAGGAGCTGATAAAAAAGAACGTAACAAAATATTCGGTCGATTTTCTGATGGCAGACGGAGAGGAGGAGCTACAGGAGGCACGGGTAACAGACGGGGAGTCAGTAGTGATTGGCGGTATTATCACCGGAGTAAACCGGAAAACGACCCGAAAGAATACGATGATGGCGTTCCTTACACTGGAGGATATGCTTGGAACGGTTGAGGTGATTGTATTCCCGAAGGACTGGGAGCGGTATAAGCAGGAGCTTTTTGAGGACAATAAGGTGCTGATTCGGGGCAGGGTCGCAGTGGAGGAGGAACGGGAAGCGCGTCTGATTTGCAGTGAGATAATTCCGTTTACGGCGATTTCGCGGGAGCTCTGGGTGCGCTTTCCGGATAAAGAAGCGTTCCTGAAAAGGGAAGAACAATTATATCGTATGCTGGACTCTTTCGATGGAAAGGATGAAACTGTAGTATACTGTGTGGCAGAAAAAGCAATTAAGCGTTTGCCGAAAAGCCACGCAACACAGATTACGGCGGCATTGTTGGAACGGCTCTGGGAGGCATTTGGAAAGGATTCTGTAAAAGTTGTAGAAAAAACTCTTGAAAAACGGGGATAAACGCGCTACAATACTATGGGATGTATTTGGGAATCTAGCACGGAGGAAATGAGAAATGGCAGCAAAAAAAGCAGAACAAAGCAAAGCGGTAGAAAAAAAGTCGGGAAATGAGATTAAGACCATTGCTGTATTGACCAGTGGCGGAGACGCGCCTGGCATGAATGCAGTAATTCGTGCTGTAGTCAGAACCGCTCTTGCGAATGGAAAAAAAGTAAAGGGAATCCGCAGAGGCTATGCAGGCCTTTTGGATGAGGATATTATTGATATGGATGCAAAGAGTGTTGCAGACATTATCCAGCGCGGCGGAACTATTTTATATACTGCAAGATGTCTTGAATTCAAAAAGGTTGAATATCAA
>CAZCON010000195.1:0-3776 GCA_964500085.1 uncultured Lachnospiraceae bacterium | reverse complement strand
GCTTTGCTCTCCTCTGATTCCTTTATGGTACAACAGCTGCATCACAACAGCTATTATCCGATTCTTTTTCTTACTGTTTTAAGGCGTAACCGTAGTTCCGATTGGCTCGCCCTTTCCCGCCTTCACAATCCCATTTTCCTCATTTAAGGAAAATATAAACAGCGGAACCTTATGTTCCATGCACATCACCGTTGCAGTCATGTCAAGAATCTTTAACTTTCTTTCTAATACTTCCTCAAACGAAATGGTAGTAAAGCGCTTTGCGTTTGGATTTTCCTTCGGATCGCTGTCATACACACCGTCAACAGCCCTTGCCATTAAAATCACATCCGTCTCCAGCTCAATTGCACGCAAGGAGGTTGCCGTATCAGTAGAAAACAACGGATGTCCGGTTCCTCCCGCAAGGAATACGACCTTCCCTGCATTTAAGTCTGCCACTGCTTTATCCTTTGAGAACAGCTCCGTAAAGCTGCCGCACGCAAACGGTGTGTATACCGCCGTATCCATACCGCAAAAGCGGAAAATTTCCGATACGTAAATGCAGTTCATTACCGTTGCCAGACAGCCGATATGATCTGCCTTAATACGGTCAATGGTCTCAGAGCTTCTGCCACGCCAGAAATTTCCACCACCAATTACGACCGCCACCTGAATCCCTGCGTCTACCAATTCCTTTACCTGCTTTCCTACCGCTACACAGGTAGCCTCATCAAAGCCGGTTTTCTTTTCTCCGGCAAGCGCCTCGCCGCTTAATTTTAACAATACTCTCTTATATGCCATAATAACCTCGCGTCTTACTCAAAAATAGTATCAATTTCAACTGCTGCATAAGCAAGGGAACAGAAGCCCTCCAATACTGCGCCATTGTTCATCTGTACGGATTTTGCTTTGACATTTCCCTTGATAATGGCTGTGGAATCAAGCACAACCGGTCCCTTTACATCAATTTCGCCCTTAACCGCTCCTGCAATCACACCGGAAGCCGCAGTAATATCACCGATGATTACCGTGCCAAGACCAATCTTCACACAGCCTTCGCTAGTAATATTTCCCTCAAGGCGATCAGTATTTACATAAACCTCTGCTGCCATGGCATTTCCGGTTACCTTACCGGAAATCGTCAGCTTTCCGAGACATTCTATATCGCCGTTAATCGTTCCCATCACATCTAAGGAGCAGTCAGAAATAATGCTGCCGTTAATGGTTGTTCCCTTGGTAATCACGGTCACGCCCTCAACATCTACCTCGCTCGGTCGTCCGCTTCCCACACTTTTTTCTTCTGCCGGCAACACATCCTTTTCTTTCTCGTCCACCGCTGTCCCGTTCTCTTCTGCTTCTTCTGGAATTTCCGTATTCTCTTCCGGCTCAGTCTCTGTTTCAACCAGAGCGTCATCCTCCATCAGGCTGTCTAAAAGCTCCTGATCTACTTCCTGCTGCTCTTCCTCAGAAACCACAGTAAATAAATCTTCTTTCTCCTCGTTCTGTAAATCCTCTCTGGAATCCTTAAAAATACTCATGTAAACTCCTTTCTTTTGCTGATACCCTCTAGTTGTAAGCTTCTCTTTGCATGCCGCAGCATATTACAAATATTTCTTCAGCGTAGCCCTAACCGCCCCATTACCGGCAATCAGTTCACAGAACATCGTCTCAATACGCTCTGCAAGCCCCGCCTCGCACAAATCCACTGCAAATAAGGCTTTGTTGGACAACACAGGTCTTAGCTGACCGTTATAGCTTGCCGGATTACCATACTCCACCGTTTTTAGTGCTTCCTGTACCCCAGCGGCTGTCGGATCCGGACTGATTTCCATTAACTCTCCGGTATCATAACGTCCCATCAGATAACGAAGCCAGCCTGCAATCGCAAGCGGAATATAAACCAAATCCGTAATCCTTAAGCTGTCGCTTGCCAGATATGACTTCATGGTCTCACCGAAACGAATCGGCACCTTAAGACCGGTATCCGTAGCAATACGCTGCGGCATATCCGGAATAAACGGATTCGGAAGACGCTCCTCGATTACTTCCTTAATGAACGCCCTTGGCGAAAGAATCTTCGGGTCAACCACTACAGGCATTCCCTCATCATAACCGATTTTCTCAACCAGTCGCTTCAAATCGGCATCCTTCATCTCATCTGCAATCTTTGTATATCCTAATACACAGCCATATACAGCAAGCGCCGTATGGAGTGGGTTTAAGCAAGTAGTTACCTTCATGCGCTCCGTATTATTTACAGTGTCGCGATCAGTCATATAAACACCCGCTTTTTCAAGCGCCGGTCTTCCATTCGGAAACTTGTCTTCGACAACGAGATACTGTGGAATCTCGGCGTTTACAAACGGTGCAATATAGGTATTTCTGGACGTTATCACCGGAGCCATATTTACTACACCAAGCTCCGTCAGCGCCTTTTCCACACTTTCTGCCGGTCTTGGCGTAATCTTATCGATCATGGACCAAGGGAAAGAAATCTGCGCCTCGTCTGAAAGATAAGCCACAAACTTTTCCGAAACAAAGCCTCTCTTCTGCCATTCCTTTGCAATGGTAAGGACAGAGGTTCTCAGCTTCTCGCCATTATGACTGCAGTTATCCATACTAACAAGTGCAAGCTTATACGCACCTTTTTTGAAACGCTTCCACAGCAAAGCCGCCACAACACTCATCGCATGTGTAGCTGCTTCCGGTCCTTTTTCCATATCATTCTTCACAACAGGGAGAAAATTACCGTTGATATCCGTCAGGGCATATCCCTTTTCTGTAATGGTGAAGCTTACCATCTGAAGCTCCGGATTTTCGAAAATGGAAGACAGCTTTGCAAGCTCCTCCGGACGCTCCTTGCAGGCACAATACGCCTCTGTAATGCTTGCAATGACCGAATTCACCATTCCGCCGTCCGGCTTCAGACCAACTAACAGTGCCAGATTATCAAACGGCCGGTAAATCCTGTCAACAATATCAAAATCAAATGTCTCTGCTGCAATAATGCCGCTTTTTTCTAATCCCTGATTCAAAAGTGACTGCTGCAATACTGCAATAAATCCACGGAAAATATTTCCTGCGCCGAAATGCACCCAGACCGGATGCTCTGAGGTATGTGCGACAACCTCTGCCACATCATACTCTGGCAGGGAAATTCCTGCGTTCTCATATTCTGCACGGTTCTTTAAACCGTTTCCTGTCAGTTCTAACATAAAAGCCTCCACAAAATCATATTAATTCCCCGTCTTTTAGTATACCCCAGCCACAAAAAAATTGCAATACAGGTTTTCATTTTGTTCTATATTTGTTCTGCTTTCTAGTTCTTGTTTTCCTGCATAAACAGGTAAGCTCCGATGCCTACTGCTATCGTTAGATTCAAAGAATCCACGTCCGGTGTCTGCGGAATAATAATGCTCTGCCCGTAGTCCGCAAACTCTGCCGGAAGTCCCGTTGCCTCATTTCCGAATACCAGCGAAAAAAGCTCCGGCTTCGGCACATCAGCCACCGTCAGCTGCCGCTCTCCCGTCAGCATAAAGCAGAACACCTCATGCTCCGGAAACTCACTCCGATACTCCGAAAAATTCTCATAATATTTATGGCGCAAACGAAACAACGCCCCCATAGATGCCCGGACAGTCTTCGGGTGAAAGGAATCTACTCCCGGAGCAATAATTGCAATATCATAAATGCCCATTGCCACCGCGGTACGAAGAATCGTTCCAAGGTTCCCCATGTTACTCGGATTCACTAACACAATATGTGGCGCAGCCTTCTTTAATCCTTCTGTATACTTG
>CAZCON010000194.1:0-3784 GCA_964500085.1 uncultured Lachnospiraceae bacterium | reverse complement strand
TGGTATCCAACACCGTTTTTATAATTGATATTAGTACCAGACATAGGAGATTCAGGGCTATTGTAGAGTTTCCCTGTACCTCCACAATACGAACAGCCTGCACGACCTATTTGATGTGCTTCACCACCTTGCGGACATATTGTACTTTTTGTGGCTGCTTGAGCTATATGAGAACGGGAAATAGCTGTAGACCACGTGATTGCAGCAAGTACAGTAACTACAACTAATAATAATGAACTCAATCTGGTGAATTTATATTGTTTTTTCATGAAAATCTCCCTTTCGAAATGCGTTTACTATATAAATGGGCCTATTGTCGTATGTCAGTTAATTATTAGATGATTTTTTGTTTAAAATGATGTGAATTAGGAGTAATAGCTCATACATGAGAATAAAAAAACTGCCATCCGAGGATGACAGCTTTTCTTTATTTTATGTTTATCATTTATGATATATCTATTTCCAGATAATCTGGTCTTGATATTCTTCCAAAAACGTAGATTCCCACATACTGAATAAAACATCGGAAAAGCCAACGTCGCGAATAAGGAACGGTTTTCCTTCCCAATATCCGGAAATTTCCTTGGTACCGGCATGGAAACCGACGGCGAAACCTAAGACAAAGGGCTCAATATATTCTCCTGAACCCGTATAAAGCGTACTTGGGTCAAGCGTACTTGGTAATGCAATAGAACATACATATTCCAATTCACCCAACATATAACTTCCTAATTCCGTAATACCTTCTTCTATAACCACGTGTGTGATAGACTCGCAGAACTCCTTCGATAAATGGTGTTTCTCAACGTAATCCGGTCTAGTCACATATTCTCGGATAATGCTGTGGTCGTTTTCATCACGGTATGCGCGAATATCATACCAATCGAATCCAAAAGACTGGTCCCATATAGCCCCACTGCCCTTTGCATACAGATAGCCATTATCCCAAAATTCAAAGGTTACATTATCACCCATCTGTCTGGTTGCTACTAACCGTGGCTTATCCGGATTTGGTGTTGGCGTAGGGGTAGGTGTTGGCGTAGGGGTAGGTGTAGCACTGTACTTTTCTGCATTTTCAATGGAATTAAGCCCACCGCATTCAAGGAATGCTGTTCCTGCAATTTCTATTTTATTAGTGTCAAGACCAATCCATTTTGTGTCTTTGCCATATCCTGTCCAGTAGAAAGCCATATCGTCAATCTTCTTAAGTGTTTTAGGGAGGATGACTGATTCAGCATTAAGATAAACAGCAAATGCGTTATCGCCAATTTCGGTAATACCTTCTTCTATAATAATAACCTTTCCTGCGGGGTTACCCACACCGGAAAAATCGTAAGGTCGATAAGAATCATCATTTACGGATATATTAGATACGATATGAGACTGACGCTCTGTATAATCCGAAAAACTACTGATTGCGCCAGTACCTCTTACAATCAATGTATTATCCCTATAAAAATCATACCATACATTCTCACCCATCTGCACCGTAGCAATCGGCTCTTCCTCCGGTATCACCGGTGTAGGAGTATTCGTAGGTGTAGGAGTATTCGTAGGAAGCGGTGTTACGGTCGGTGTCGGCTTTGCGGTCGGCGTAGGTATCGGTGTTGCTGCTACTGCTACAGTTGGTTTGATTACCGGAATTTCAGTGGGCGTTATCGTTGGAGCTATCGTAGCTGTTGGAACTACCGGAGAATCATTCGTATTACAACCACCACAACCGCCAACTACAGTGGCTGCAATCATCAGTGCCGCTAAAAATAAAGTATGTTTTGTACGTTTCTTCATCGTCGTTCATCTCCTTAAATAAATATGTTGAAGGGTATCCGTAATGGTTGGATTTTGTATCATTTTAAATGTACCCTTTATTTATCGTAAAATCAAATACAACTTTCTTTACTTCTCCTGTCCTTGAACACAACATATAACTGCCGGTTACTTTTCTTGGTATAGAAATAACGATTCCTCCTACTACTAGGACAAGCGATATCATAATTCCTGCAATTGTTATCTTTTTCGTGTATCCTCCTGATTCTATATGCCTGCCTATCAATATACCTACTCACCTTCCATCCCTCTTTTGTACTCGCCACCTTACATATTTGTATAGCAAAACGTATCTATTCAGGACACCTTATGCAAAAATGAAATCTGTTTTTCCTGAAATAGCTATATCAACATTACAGTAAACAGAGCAGAGAGATTAAATTGCCAAACGCCCACCCTTTTGAAAAATCACCTGCCTTACGGCTACTGCTGTTTCATCTCCTGCTCCTTGATTATCCTTGCTTTTTCTTCAAGCTTTTAATATCGTCTTTTCAAACCGGTCGGCGACTTCCTCCACCGGACCATCGTCCACCAGCCGCCCCTGTTCCAGCCATATGGCTCTGGTACAAAGGGAGCGTACCTGCGTCAGATTATGGGAAACAAAAAGTACCGTCGTTCCCTTTGCAAACATCTCCTTGATACGGTTCTCGCTCTTTTTGCGAAACTTCGCGTCTCCTACGGAAAGCACCTCGTCCAGAATCAGGATATCCGGCTCTACCAGAGTGGCAATGGAAAACCCAAGCCTTGCCCGCATACCGGAGGAATAGTTTTTTAGGGGCACATGGATAAAGTCGCCCAGTTCTGAAAACGCTACGATTTCGTCATACTTCTCCTTTAAAAATGCCTTAGAGTACCCAAGCATCGCTCCGTACAAATAAATATTCTCCGCTCCCGTATACTGCGGGTCAAAGCCGGCACCAAGCTCTAGGAGCGGCACCAAAACGCCGGAGCGCTTCACCGACCCTTCCGTAGCCTTTAGCACCCCTGCGATTACCTTGAGTAACGTGCTTTTTCCCGCACCATTTAATCCGAGAATTGCCACCCGCTCTCCCTTTTTTATCTCAAAGGAAACCTCTTTCAACGCCCAGAACTCTTTATAACGCATCTGGTGCTTCAGGATACGGATGATATACTCCTTCAGGTTGTCTACCTTCTGCTCGCTCAAATGAAATTTCACGCCCAACGACTGCACCGAAACCGAATTTTTTTCTTCCATACCTTACACTCCGAACTTACAAATACAGAATAAACTTGTCCTGCTTTTTATAAAACACAACGACACCGAGCAGCAGGGAAAGCACGCCAAACAGTGTTGCATATCCCATTGCCTGAAAATCCATCGCCTGCCCAAATACCGCATTCCGGAAATTCACAATCACTGCATACAACGGATTCAGCTTAAAAATCCATGCATTGCGTTCTGTCATCACACTTTCTGCCTGATAGAAAATTGCACTGGCATACATAATAAGCATAAGCGCGACGCTCCAAAGATACTCCACATCCCGAAAAAACACTGCCATCGTTGCCAAAATCATCCCTACGCCGGCTGTCATTAGTAAAATCTGTAACAGCGGTACAAATGCCCAAAGTAACTGCACGGTAGGATATACCCCGCGTGCGATTGCTACCGCAGCAAGGACAAGCAGTGAAATCAAAAAAATCACATAGCCCGATAAGACCGAGGCAAAGGGATACATATATTTCGGCACATACACCTTCTTAATCATGCCTGCATTGGCACGCACAGATTTTAACGCTGCCTTTGTACCATTGGAAAAAAAGGAATACAAGAGACGACCGGTCAGAATATAGACCGGAAAATCTCTTGTTCCCCTTCCTAAAAGACTGGAAAATACCAGCGTCAGAACCACCATCGTAAGCAGTGGCTCCAGCAGAGTCCAAATCACTCCCAAATACGAATTGCGGTATTTGAGCTTAATATCTTTCTTCACAA
>CAZCON010000193.1:0-3802 GCA_964500085.1 uncultured Lachnospiraceae bacterium | reverse complement strand
CCTCTGCCTCTCTTAAAATTTCTTCGCATTCCCCTTCTCCTATGCCCTTTTTCCGTAAATAGCTCCCCATTCGTTCCCGTAAAATCGTTGCCGCATCCACTACAGTCGGAACACCGACTGCAATCACCGGTACACCCAAGGTCTCTCGGTTCAAAGCCTGCCTGTTATTTCCGATTCCTGCCCCCGGATAAATTCCGGTATCCGTTATCTGTATTGTAGTCCCCAGCCGCTCCGTACTTCTTGCCGCAAGCGCATCAATGGCAATCACAGCATCCGGCCGCATTTCCCTCACTACGCTCTGAATCACCTCGCCGCTTTCCATACCGGTCTGTGCAAGTACTCCCGCTGCGATGGCACAAAAGGAGGTCAGGTGGTACTTTTTCCGAAATTCCTCCCCAAGCTGCAAAATCAAATGTCTTGTTACAATAAGCTCATCCACCGCCATAGGTCCGAGCGCATCCGGCGTAGCCTCCCGGTTTCCCAAACCTACTACAAGAATTTCTTTCTCTTCCTTTTTTTCGCCGATTAAAGAAATCAATTGCTTTGCCAGAATTTCTGCCACAAAACGGTGCTGTCCCTCCTCTGCATCCAGCCCCTTTGTTTCCACGGTAATATACGTACCCACAGGTCGTCCCATGGCTCTTGCCCCCCGTTCATCTGTAATTTTCACCGTAATCACACGTACCCTTTTGTGACGATGATATTCTTCCCTCACCGTAACCCCCCTCATCCGTTCGTCATCCTCCGTAAAATCCTCCCTCAGCTCCACTGCGAGGTCCGTGCGTCCTCCTGTCATCCTCCTGCTGCCTCCTTCCATTCTATGCCGCATTCTCTGATTCTATGCCACCACTGATGCGTTTCTGTTTCGTTTTCTTATAACCGTTTACTAGTTTTTGCAATTTTTTTAAAAATATGTATTGACAGAATCCGCCGAATAGACTAAGATATAGAAGTATGCTTCCGTTGAAACGTCCGTGTCCGGCTTCGCGGTAGCAAAATCATGCGACTCGGATTACCACATGCAGGTCATCCGGACGAATCCACAAGCATAGGAGGTGTTGAACTTGGCAAATATTAAGTCTGCAAAGAAGAGAATTTCCGTTATCGAGACTAAAACTCTCAGAAACAAGATGATTAAGTCTAAGATTAAGACTTTAGTTAAGAAGGTGGAGGCTGCTGTTGCTGCAAATGATAAGGCTGCTGCAAGCGCTGCTCTTTCCGAGGCTGTTGTCGCTATCGACAAGGCTGCTGCAAAGGGTGTCTACCATAAGAATACGGCTGCAAGAAAGGTTTCCCGCATCACGAAGGCCGTAAATAAAATTGCTTAATTTTATGTAACTGTAAAGCAAGGGGCCGCGCGTGCGCGGTCCTTTTCTTTTTCCCTTACGGCAGGGCTTTCACCGCCGTATGTTACCCTTTACTCTTCACAGGCTCAAGGCAGCAATCCGTCTTAAACCTGATTTTGAAAGGAGTGTCCCATGAAAATTACTTCCGTAAAAGGAACCAACGACTATTTACCAAAGGAAACCAAACTGCGCGACTATTTACAGGGAAAAATTCTGGAAACCTACCGTTCCTGCGGTTTCGAGCGCATCACAACACCGATTCTTGAAGAAATCGAAAATCTGGATAAAAGCGAAGGCGGCGAAAATCTTGGCTTGATTTTCAAGGTATTAAAACGCGGCGATAAGCTGGAAAAGGCTTTGGAAACAGGAAATCCAAAGGAGCTTGCAGATTTAGGTCTGCGTTACGACCTTACCCTTCCGCTTTCCCGCTACTACGCCTGCCACAGGGCAAATCTCCCGACACCGTTTAAGTGCATCCAGATTGATCAGGTATTCCGTGCAGAGCGTCCGCAAAAGGGTCGTCTGCGTCAGTTTGTACAGTGTGATATTGATATTTTAGGCTCGGATTCCGTCAACTGTGAAATCGAGCTGATTGATACTACTGCAAAGGCACTGTTAAATATCGGCATCCGAAATTTTAAAATCAAAATCAACGACCGCCGGATTTTAAAAAATCTTATTTATGCCGCAGGCTTTTTACCGGAGGACGCAGACAGCGTTTGTATCACGTTTGACAAAATGGACAAAATCGGCGTAGAGGGCGTTGCTGCCGAGCTTACGGAAAAGGGCTTCGCCGCTGACACCATAAAGAAATTTACGGATCTTATGAGTATCACGCCGTTTACCTTAGACGAGGCTGCAAAATACTGTGAAGATACCGCTCCGATTGAAAGCCTCCGTTACATTATTGATACGGTAACCGCTCTGGCGGGCACGTCCTACTCCATTGAATATGACAGGTCCTTAGTACGCGGTCAGGGCTATTACACCGGCACCATTTTTGAAATTGAATCCCTCGACTTTGGCAGCTCCATTGCAGGCGGTGGACGCTACGACAATATGATTGGAAAGTTCTTAAACGAATCCGTTCCGGCAGTAGGCTTTTCCATTGGGTTTGAACGAATCGCAAGCATTTTAACTGACGCTGCCTACGAAATACCGGAGGAAAAAAAGCGCATAGCGGTCATTTACGACACCTCAGATATTTTGCCTGCTCTTGCCAAGGCGGATGAATACCGTAGTGCCTATGAGGTCGTTCTTTATGAGCGTCCGAAAAAGCTTGGAAAGCTGTTCGGAAAGCTGGAGGAACAGGGCTTTTACGGCTGCTACGTTTTCAACGAATCAGAAGAAATCAAAGTATTCCGCGCATAGCCAACCACTGGTAAGCATGAAAGGATGACTTGCTTTTTTATGCTTTTCATAGTATACTTTCTTTCATGGTTACAATTGTTTCAGCAAGCAGGCAGCCCGGCTGCCGGAAAGGTAAACTCTTATGCTACAGGCAGAACATATTTCCTTTTCTTATCGAAATAAACAGGTTCTTCGCGACATCTGCCTAACGGCAAAGGAGGGTGACCTTATCGGTATCATCGGTAAAAATGGTTGTGGAAAATCCACCCTTCTCTCGGTATTCGCCGGTGTAAAAAAGCCTGCTGGCGGCACACTTTTATGGCAAGGAACTTCGTTATATAAGAAACGAAATGTACCGGCAAAGCTTGTAGGCTATGTTCCGCAGTTAAATCCGCTTCTGCCGGAGCTTTCCGTCAAAGACAATTTAAAGCTTTGGTTTCGGGATACAGACGCGTTGCCAAAAGCCGGACGAAATGAATTGTATCACCAAATGGGGCTTACCGAGTGCCTTACCGCACCGGTAAAAAAACTATCTGAAGGTATGAAAAAAAGAGTCAGTATCGCTTCTGTGCTGCAAAATGCTCCTAAAATACTTATCTTAGATGAGCCTTCTGCAGCATTGGATTTACCCTGCAAGGAAATTATTCACACACAGCTTCTTTCGTTTGTACAAAATGGAGGAATTGTACTGTTTACCACCCATGAAGAAGCAGAATTTTCCCTTTGCAGCACGCTCTACATATTAAAAGACGGCATGCTGCAGCAGGCCTCTCCTACCGATGACAAAAGCGATTTGATTCGACAATTCTAAATCAAGGAGGACTCGAATGAACCAATCAAACAAAATCAAACGCACAAGCAAAAAGCTTCTTGTCTCCCTCATTGCAGTTCTTGCCCTGTTGGTAATCTGCGCCGGCTGCAAGAAGGTCACACCGGAAGAAGCTCTCAGACAGGCCTTTAAAAAAACATTCACGGATACCAATCCTGCAGAGGCGCTGGTAGGTCTTAAGTCAATGAATGCTGCCATGGAAGAAAACACTGCATATTCTTCCGGTGCTTCTCTGACTCTGGAAAAGCTTTCCGGCAAGGCGTTTTCAGATTATGCC
>CAZCON010000192.1:0-3816 GCA_964500085.1 uncultured Lachnospiraceae bacterium | reverse complement strand
TGCGTATATGCCCCCGGATTGATTACAATACCCTCTGTACCGTCCCGATAAGCCTCCTGAATACGGTCGATTAGTTCTCCCTCGCAGTTGCTCTGAAAAAGAGTCAGATCATCCCCTGTTTTCTTTGCATACACAAGCAGTTCCTCACAAAGAGACGCATAAGTTTCCCTGCCATATTGTTCCGGCTCCCTGATACCCAGAAAATTCAAATTTGGTCCGTTTAACACCAGTATTTTCATAGTATTCCTCCTGTTTCCTGTTTTATTTCTTATATTGCTCTAATTCCTGAATAATCGCGTAAAAGGATTTTCCTTCCGTATCTACACAAACCTCCGCTGCCTCCTTATACAACGGATACCGCAGCTCATAGAGCGGTCTCAGACGTTTTTCTCTGTCCTCTCCCTCTGCCAGCGGTCTGGTCGTATCATTTTGCAGGCGCTCCAAAATCGTATCAAACTCCGCCTCCAGAAAAACCACCGTACCCACCTCACGCAAAAGTCTCCGGTTTTCCTCGCGCATCGGCATTCCGCCGCCGGTCGCAATTATCTTTCCGACCGCTTCTCTCCTTAACTGCATAAGCAGTTCTGTCTCCATCTGCCGAAAGGCTTCCTCTCCCTCCTGTGCAAAAATGTCCGAAATTCTTTTTCCCTGCTGTTCTTCAATCATCGCATCCGTATCTAAAAACTCATATCCGAAGGCCTTCGCAAGCTTCTTTCCGATGGTTGTTTTCCCACAGCCCATAAAACCGACCAAAATTATATTTTCCTTCTTCACTTTAGTTTCCTCTCTTTTTCTGTTTTCGGTAAAAAAATAATACAATGCGCTCCAAATAACGCTTTAATACAATCTGAATTTCTTCCTTCTTTCCGATTGGCTTCACCAGAACCGTATGCACACCCGCACGGTTTGCCCCCCAGATATCCGTAAAAATCTGATCTCCTACCGCCGCAGTCTGCTCTCTGGAGGTTCCCATAAGCTTCATGGCCCTTTCATAGCCCTCCCGCTTCGGTTTGCCGCCCTTATAAATATAGGCAGCTCCCAAAGGCTCACAAAAGCTCCTGACGCGCGGCTCCCTGTTGTTGGATAAAAAGCAGATTGCAAACCCCTTTTCCTTCAAATGTCTTACCAGTAAAACTGCTCTTTCATTTGCCGGTGCACCATGCGCTACAAGTGTATTGTCAATGTCAAAAATAATTCCGCGAATCCCCCTCTGATACAGCACTTCATAGCGCTTCTCCTCATAAGCAGAAGTCCAGTCCTCCTTTGGAAATAATGCCGAACCCATAACCTTCTCCTTCCGTCCTTTTAATTATGTCCGCTCTTTTTCTTATGCACGTTACGTATTGTCTTCCTTTTTGTGCCGAAAATCCCGCTGCTTCCCTGTTTTCCTGCTGCATTTTCCTTTTTTTGCTGACCGAAGCCCGTCATCCGTCCGTTTTCACCGTTTTTTCCCTTCGCTGTACTTTTTCTACCCTCTTCCTGTCGCTTCGCACCTCTCGGACGAATCAGACACTTTTTGTCAAACCCGATTAAATCCTCCCGATGCGCCAGGCGCAGCGCTTCCTCCACCAAATCATAATTTTTCGGATTCCGATACTGAATCAGCGCACGCTGCATTGCCTTCTCATGCGGAGACCTCGGCACATAAACCGGCTCCATAGTACGCGGATCCAGACCAGTATAGTACATACAGGTGGAGATGGTAGACGGAGTCGGATAAAAATCCTGTACCTGTTCCGGCATATAGCCCAAATCTCGCAGATACTCTGCCAATTCCACAGCCTCCTTCAACGTAGAACCCGGATGCGAGGACATCAGATACGGAACCACATACTGCTCTTTGCCAAGTCTTTCATTCATTTTTTTATATTCCCGTAAAAACTCGTCATACACTGCACGACTTGGCTTTCCCATACGGCTTAGCACGGCATCGCATACATGCTCCGGCGCCACCTTCAGCTGTCCGCTGACATGGTGCTCGCAAAGCTCCCGCAAAAAGGTACGGTCCTTATCGTAAATCAGATAATCAAACCGGATACCGGAACGGATAAACACTTTTTTTACTTTCGGAAGCTCCCGCAGCTTGCGAAGCAGGGCTAGATAATCAGAATGATCCACCCGCAGATTTCTGCACGGTGTCGGGAACAGGCACTGGCGTTTCGGGCAAACTCCCTTCTCCATTTGCTTTTCACAGGAAGGCGCACGGAAATTTGCCGTAGGCCCTCCCACATCATTGATATATCCTTTGAAGTCCGGATCCCAAATCATCCTTTTTGCTTCCTCCAAAATGGATTCATGACTTCTTGTCTGGATAATCCTTCCCTGATGAAACGTCAGGGCACAAAAGCTGCACCCGCCAAAGCAGCCACGGTTACTGACAAGACTAAATTTTAACTCGCTGATAATCGGTATTCCACCGGCTTCCTCATAGGACGGATGATAGGTTCGCATATACGGAAGCGAATACACCCGATCCATCTCTGCCTGACTAAGCGGCGTTGCCGGTGGATTCTGCACCACATACTCCTTTGCGTTATACTGCTCTACCAGACGCTTTCCGGAAAACGGATCTGTGTTTTCATACTGAATCAGAAAACTCTTTGCAAACTCCTTCTTGTCTTCTTTGATTTTCTGATATTCCGGCAAAGCAACGGCATCATATACACTGTCCAGCGTTGTCGTTCGATATACGGTTCCTGCCACAAAGGTAATATCACGAATCGAAATGCCGGAATCCAGCGCATCCGCAATTTCCACAACCGAATGCTCGCCCATACCGTAGGACAGCAAATCTGCACCGGAGTCCAGTAAAATGGAGCGCTTTACGGAATCCGACCAGTAATCATAATGAGCAAGCCGCCGCAATGACGCTTCAATTCCCCCAATAATAATCGGTTTCTTTTTGTACACACGCCGGAGCAGATTGCAATACACAATTGTTGCACGGTCAGGGCGTTTTCCAATCACACCTCCCGGCGTGTACGCATCCTGACTGCGACGCTTTTTGGCTACCGTATAATGATTGACCATTGTATCCATATTTCCTGCTGACACCAGAAAACCAAGTCTTGGCTCCCCCAGTATCTGCACACTTTTTTCATCTCTCCAGTCCGGCTGGGAAATAATACCTACCCTATAGCCATGACTTTCCAGCACGCGGCTGATAATAGCCGGTCCAAAGGAGGTATGATCCACATACGCATCTCCGATAATATAGACAAAATCGCACTGTTTCCAGCCGCGTCGTTCCATGTCCTCCCTGCAAATCGGCAAAAAATCCTTCATCCCGTTCCTGCCTTTCTTTTTTCTCTCTGCCATCCCGCTCCCCGACTCTATGCCCTTGTATCATTCTATATCAGTTTACTTGATTTTTCAACTTATTACAAGCCTTTCCTACGGTAAAATTTCATTTTTACGTTAAAGTGTTACGGTTTAGTGTGGAAAAGCGTTGACAAATAAAAAAACGAGGGGTAAAATAGAAAGCATCATGGATACAAGTAGGAGATTTTGATATGAACAGATATTTTGGTTTTATCGGACTAGGACTAATCGGTGGCTCTCTGGCACGCGCTCTTCGGGAAACAGAGCCGGACTGCCATATTATCGCATATTCCAGAAAGCAGCCCCATTCCAAAGAGCTGCAGGGTGCTCTCGATGCCGGGATTGCAGATGAAATTGTTTTTTCGCTGGAGGCGTTTTCCGCCTGCGATTTTATCTTTCTTTGCGCCCCGGTAGACAGCAATCTTTCCTATCTGCCAAAGCTAAAGCAGATTATTTCCGAAAAAACCATTCTTACCGATGTCGGCAGCGTAAAAT
>CAZCON010000191.1:0-3825 GCA_964500085.1 uncultured Lachnospiraceae bacterium | reverse complement strand
CTCCGGCGGTGTCTTCTCAAGCACGGAATGCACTGCCTCTACAATCTGCGAGGTGGTCTCACGAAGCGCCTCCTCCGTCTCCTCAGATGTTACGGAAATGGTCTTCGGAAGACCGGAAACAAGGTTACGGCCCTTTACATCAATGGAAACAGACTCCGGACGGCGATATGCGGAACCGATACGGATTTTGATATCCTCCGCAGTTCTTTCGCCAATCAAAAGACTGTTCTTTTTCTTCATGTAACGAACAATTGCTTCATCAAAATCATCACCGGCAATCTTTATGGAGGTGCTTACTACCGTACCACCCAAAGAAATAACTGCAATATCCGTAGTGCCACCGCCAATATCCACAACCATGTTGCCGCACGGTCTGGATATGTCAATGCCTGCACCGATAGCTGCAGCAATCGGCTCCTCAATAATTGCTACCTCCTTTGCGCCAGCCTGCAGGGTTGCATCCTCTACCGCTTTTTTCTCTACCTCAGTCACGCCACTCGGCACACAGACGCTGACACGGCGACCATGGAAACGCCGCTTACCTACCGCCTTCTGCAGGAAATATTTCAGCATCTTCTCCGTTACGGTATAATCCGAAATTACACCGGCACGAAGCGGACGCACCGCCACAATATTTCCCGGTGTACGTCCCAGCATCAGGCGCGCCTCCTCGCCAATTGCCTTAATTTTATCCAGGTCACGGTCAAACGCAACCACGGATGGTTCCTTTAACACCACACCCTTGCCTTTTATATATACAAGAACACTTGCGGTTCCAAGATCAATTCCGATATCACTGCTTAACATTTCCCTTTTCTCCTTTCACAGACTGCTAATACAGCCTCCGTATCTATTATATACATATTTGGGAGATTTTTCAAAGCCTTTTTTCAATAATTCATATAAATTTTACGATATCTGTTATATCGGCTCGAATCCTCCATTTCTTCACCTCATAAGCTGACAAAATTTTCCTTTATTTACCCCATTTTTTCCCGCAGCTTTTGACAAGTCGTTTCCCCTGTGGTAAACTGAACCTATTCCATCAGGAGGTAGCGCCATGAATGACACAACACCTAAGCAAAATGCAAAGCTTCTGCGACAAAGCCTGCTTTTTCTCTGCCGGCTGATTTCGCTGCGTATCCTACACAGGGGAATGGTTCTTTTTCTGCTTGTTACAGGCGTTCTTCTCTCTTTGTCCGGAGCAACCCAGTTTGCACCTTATGGGATTGCAATATTTTATCTGCTGCTTCCTTCCTTTCTTCAAAATGCTTCGACAAAGCGCAAAGAAAAAGAGAATCATGACTCCCCGCTTTCTTTTCTGTACGAGAAATATCACTATTCTCCTTCTTCCTTTTTTTGTTATCGCATTGCATTTTTACTTTGCAGTGTTCTTTTATTTTGCTGGTGGCTCTCTTTAAGAACTCCCCTCCTGTTCGGGGGGCTTTCTCTGCCGCTTCTCTGCCTTGCCATTTATCTTGCTCTTTATCCGTTGCTCAGCCGTATCCTTTTTTTCTATTTTCACCGGAAACTCATGAATGGAGGGCTATAATTCCTTCTGCTGCATATAAAGCACTTCAAAATCCGCAGTCGGCATCGGCTTTGCATAATAATACCCTTGAATCATTTCACATTTTGCCTTCTGAAGGAACTCTTTCTGTTTTTTGGTTTCCACTCCTTCTGCAAGCACGGACATCTGCAAATCCTTCGCCATGGAAATTACATGGGTTACAATCCTCTTTCCGCGTTCTCCCTCATCCCCTTCTTCACAGTTTCCCAAAAACTCACGATCAAGCTTCAGAACATCCACCGGAAGCTGACGAAGCAGATTAAGGGAAGAATAACCGGAACCGAAATCATCCATGGACAAACGGAAGCCCGCTTTCTTGATATCACTCATCACACGCAGCAACGTTTCACGCTCCTCATAGAAGGCTGATTCCGTTAACTCAAACTCAATATATTCCCGCGGTATATCATATTTATTTACGATACTCTCCAGTCGTTCCACTAAATTGCGTTCATACAGATGGGTTCTGGATAAATTGACCGAAATACATACCGGTCGGATTCCTGCCGTAAGCCACGCCGCAATCAGTTCACATACCCTTTCCAGAACATACAAATCCAGCTCAATCACAAAGCCGTTTGCCTCAAACAGCGGAATAAATGTACCTGGAGAAAGAAGTCCCCGTTTGGAATGCTTCCAACGAATCAAAGCCTCTGCCCCGATAATTTTTTCCGTCTCCACATCATACTTTGGCTGAAAATACACCAGAAACTCGCCATTCTTCAGGGCATCCTCTGCGTCATATTCCAGCTCTCTTTCTTCTATCCGGCGCGCCCTCAGCGTTTCATCATAGTACACCACCTCGGTAAACATCCGCTTTTTGCTTTCAATTCGTGCCATATTTGCATTTGCACGCACCTTGTTAATATCCTTTGCCTTCTCAATCCGGTACACACCGCAGGAAAACTTCAACGTACAAAGACTGTGCTCCTTTCCCTCTGCCTTAAATTCGGTAATACCATCAAGTAACTCCTCAATTCGTCGAGTAAGCTCCTCCTGTCCCTTTTCATCAATCAGCAAAAGGGCAAAATTATCCGACGATACCCTTGCACACAGCTCCTTCTCTTTTACAAAATTCCTCACAACCTCTGCAATATGAATCAAAATAAGATTTCCGTGCTCATATCCAAACATTTCATTGATGTACTTGAAATTATCCACATCAAAGGTAACATAGGCATACTTTCGTTCCTGCTTATCAATCAGGGCTTGTGCATCCAGCTTGTGCTTTGTCTTGGATGGCAGACCGGTCAGCTGATCCACATAGGCTGCCCGATACACCTCCTTCTGGTTCGCATTATAGTTGACAATCGCAACTACAATAATACAAACAACGGAAGCAACCATCATAATCAACAGGGCATAACCCCAAACCATGGAATGCTGTATTTTGGATTCCATAATTTCCATGCTGATAAAACGTACAACATAAAGCCCCTCATAGCCGGAAAGCTCTGCCACTGCAAAATAAATCGTATCCCCAAAACGGTTTTTTGTAGACGCGACTCCATACTGTTCTTCCTCTACCTCACGTTCAAACGCAGCTTTATTTTTCCAAGCACCACCGTTTGTATGAACCTCATTCCAACTCAATCCGCCCATATATTCGGAAAAGTCCTCCGATTCCATAATAACCTGCCCTGAAGCGTCCACAATAATCTGGGCAGCATTCTCTACCTTTGGACCGAGTGTTTTTGCAAACTCCAACAGCAAGTATTTAGAACATAAAATTCCTACAATTTCTCCGCCTCGTGTATATGGGATGGAAAACGCGACACCATCCGGAGAGCCCTCACTGCTGTCACGCAATAAAAACCTTTCTCCTGCCAGTCCGGCATTCACATAACTCTTGGAAACTCCTTCTGCCACCGTTCCGTTACTGCCGTAATAGACATAATTCTTATCCACAAGTCCCAGATACGTCATACCATAACGCATTCTGGAGCTCTCCATGGAAACAGCCGCCTCCGGCCCAATATCATAGCTTTGGCTAATCAGGTCCTGTATGGTTTCCAGTGCATCAAACTTTGCCATAATACTGCCCGAAATCGACTGCTCACTTTGTCTGATATCCTTTAACAGCTCTGACTTTTGTTCCTCAATCAGTCCCTGACGCATACGAAACAAATAAATCAATGCAACACCCGACACAAACATAAGCGCAATACAGGTAAGCAGAATGCTCTTATTCATTTTTCGCTTTTCGTTTTTCTTCGCCATCATATCCGCTTGCCCCCATGCAACCTCTATGGTTT
>CAZCON010000190.1:0-3829 GCA_964500085.1 uncultured Lachnospiraceae bacterium | reverse complement strand
GTCTCTTACACCGCCATTCCACCCTTACCGGCAAAAGCCGGCGGTTTCTTTTCTGTTGCACTGGCCTTCGGGTCACCCCGACCGGATGTTATCCGGCACCCTGCCCTGTGGAGCCCGGACTTTCCTCACCCCGGAAAGGGGCGCGACCATCTGTGCTACTCCGCTCTATCCTAACACAAATTTTGTTTTCTGTAAAGCGTCTGCCGTAAAAATATCTTCCTTCACTTCAGCTTTCTTTCCGTCTCACACCTTAAAGCAGCTGCCGCCTACAAACTCCCGCAATATTGAATTATGTGGGATTTCTTCGCTCCCAGCTCCAAGGAAGTAATCCAAAAATTTCAACAACCGCTTTGCCTCAGTATAGGCCGGAGAATCTGCCGGTACACGGAACAGTAAAGGCTCTGCATACTGTTTCAGCACCGCAAGCTCATATAAAAGAGCAGAATTAAACATAACATCGCAATCCTCCTGGTACGGGAAAATATTGTCCTGCTCTCCCTTACGTACCGAAGGCCACATCATAATGGTACGCTCCGCAGAGGAGCCACGGGTTCTGGCATCCCGTACAATGCGGCGGATAAGCCGCCCATCAGTGGTTGGAATACGATTATGCTCATCAATGTTAAGCTGCGTCAGGGCACTGATGTACACCTTGAACTTGTTCTTTCGCGGCAGAGAATGCGACAGCAGATCATTCAGCCCGTGAATCCCTTCAATCACCAGAATATCATCCTCGCCGAGTTTTTTTACATTTCCCCTGTATTCCCGTTTTCCAGTTTTGAAATTAAAGGTCGGAAGTTCTACCTCGCTGCCCTGCAGCAATGCTGTCATGTCTGCATTAAACTGTGCGACATCAATCGCATCCAGGCATTCAAAATTATAATTGCCATTCTCATCCAGCGGCGTTTTCTCACGGTCTACAAAATAATCATCCACCGCAATTGGATGCGGACACATTCCGACCGCCCGGAGCTGAATAGCCAAACGATGGGAAAAGGTAGTCTTACCGGAGGAGGACGGACCGGCAATCATAACAAACTTTACATTGCCCCTTTTATGAATTTCGCTCGCAATTTCCGCAATCTTCTTTTCCTGCAACGCTTCCTGAATCAGAACGATATCATTAAATTCACCGTTTGCAATCACCTCATTCAAATCTCCCACGGTCTCAATCCCCATGCGCTGGCACCAAAGATTCGACTCCTGAAACGTAGCAAACAGCTTTTCCCTCTGTACAAAGCCATCCATATAATTTGGCTGTCTGATATCCGGCACCAGAAGGATAAATCCATCCTTGTACGGAAAGAAATCAAAATACCGCAGAATTTCGGTAGACTCCGGCATATAACCGTAAAAGTAATCCTCAAAGCCTCCCAGATTGTAAATATTTGTCTTTGACACGCGTCGGAACCGGAACAGCTTCTCCTTATCATACATTTTATGCCTGCGGAACATCTCGCTAGCTTCGGCTGTCGTAACACTGCGCTTATGGAATACTACCTTTTCCGAAACAAGACGGCGCATTTCCTTTTTAACCTCTCTTGCCGTCTCCTCCGTAATTTTAACATTTCCTTCAATTTCACCATAATAGCCATTGCCAATGGCATGCTCTATACGCACCTTGCTTACCTTATCCTTACCAAACACGGTGTAAATTGCCCGAATCATCATAAAAAACATGCCGCGGATATAGGTACGGTTACCGTCCTTATCCGCAATCGTCAGGAACTCCACGCTACAGTCCTGATCAATCGTCTTATAAAGCTCGCAAAGGTTACCATCCCGCATTGCCAGAATAATGTCATGGGTATAGCTCCGCTCTACCTGTTTTGCAAGCTCCGACAGCTTCGTTCCCCGAACCACGTTATGTACGCCGTCCTTCATTGTTACCTTTACCATATTTTCCATCTGATAACCGCCTTTCCCTGTGCTCTGTCTCTACAGCGCACCGCATTATAATCTGTTTGCCACACGCAAAAGCCGCTCTCTCTTTAAAAAAAGTTCCTCCCTCCGGCTGTCGGCCTTCTCCGTTCCGACACCCGCAAGGCTTTGCAAAAGCCGCTCTGTTTTTTCTTTTTCCCTGTCCAGAAACTCCCACAGTGCCGGAAGCTTTGCTTCAATTAAACGCTTTCCGTAGCAGTACTCCTCCTCTGTCCACGGCTCCTCCGCACCGCGCTCTGCCCGTAGGATGACATAGTATTTTCCCTCCTCAAGCAGCATATCCTCTGTTGTAATCCGGAAGCCCTTCCGATGCAAAAACCGGCGCACGTCTGCAAGCTCTGACTGTGGCTGCAGCACCAGTTCTCCCGCTGCCGCCACAGTTTCCGGACACATCGTTAAAATCCGCTCCATCAATGGTCCTCCCATGCCCGCAATTAAAATCGTATCTGCTTCTCCCGGCTTAAGTGCAGAAAGCCCATCCGACAGCCGAAGCTCGATTTGCGCCTCCATAGAAAACTTTATCACATTTTCCTTTGCCCTGGCAAGCGGTCCGGCATTTACATCCATTGCAACCACCCGTGGCGCAATTCCCTGCTCCACCAGATATATGGAGGTATACGCGTGATCGCAGCCCACATCCGCAACGCGATTTCCAACAGACACCTGTGCAGCCGTTCGTAACATCCGTTCCGACAAAAGCCGTTTCACACTTTCTCGTTTTCCCACTCGCTTTTCCATTGTATTCTCCTTACTCCAGATAATCGCGTAATTTTTTGGAACGGCTCGGATGACGCAGCTTACGAAGCGCCTTTGCCTCAATCTGGCGAATCCGCTCCCTCGTTACGTTAAATTCCCTGCCTACCTCTTCCAACGTCCTGCCTCTGCCATCGTCCAGACCAAACCGCAGCCGCAACACATTCCGTTCCCGTTCCGTAAGCGTTTCCAGTACCTCGTTAATCTGCTCCTTTAACAGTGTAAAGGTGGCCTGCTCTGCCGGCACCGGAATGTGATCGTCCTGAATAAAGTCCCCCAGGTGGCTGTCCTCCTCTTCTCCTATCGGAGTTTCAAGAGACACCGGCTCCTGAGCAATTTTCTGAATCTCCCGCACACGTTCCAGAGACATATGCATTTCCTTTGCCACCTCCTCCGGAAGCGGTTCCCTGCCATACTCCTGTAAAAGCTGTCTCTGCACACGGATTAACTTATTGATTGTTTCTACCATATGCACAGGAATCCGGATAGTTCTTGCCTGATCTGCGATTGCCCTCGTAATCGCCTGACGAATCCACCAGGTCGCATAAGTAGAAAACTTATAGCCCTTACGGTAATCAAACTTCTCAACAGCCTTAATCAGACCAAGATTTCCTTCCTGAATCAAATCCAGAAAATGCATTCCGCGACCAACGTATCTTTTTGCAATGCTGACTACCAGACGAAGATTTGCCTCTGAAAGACGCTTCTTTGCTGCCTCGTCTCCCTGCTCCATCCTGACCGCAAGCTCCATTTCCTCCTCTGCACTCAGCAACGGCACCTTACCGATTTCCTTTAAATACATCCGCACCGGGTCCTCCATGCTTACCCCCTCCGGCACAGACAAATCCAGATTTTCTAAATCCTCCACCTCATCATCGTTCTCCAACAGCAGTGCATCATCCGGCTCCTCCTCCGAAAGCTCCATGTTTACGTCACTCATCCGCAGCACATCGACATTATTTGCCTCCAGAAACTCGTAAACCCGTTCCGTTGCCGCCTCATCAAGCTCCAAATCAGCCATGAAGTCCGCAATTTCCTGATATTCCAATACATTTTTCTTTTTTGCCGCATACGCGAGCAATTCCTTCATCCTTACGTGAAACCGTTCCTTGTTCTCTTCCATATGCTTCCTCCA
>CAZCON010000189.1:0-3834 GCA_964500085.1 uncultured Lachnospiraceae bacterium | reverse complement strand
TCATACCACAGAATAACCTGTTGATTAATAACCAATGTAGATGAGATGGAGAGGAATTATTCCAGGTGTCTCAGATCATCTATAAATCTATAGAAAGAATAAGTGCATAACCATTCATTTATATTGGCTATACACTTATTATACGAGGATGAATTGTTATGAAAAAGATTACAAAAGCAGTCGGATTTCTGTGTGGATTTTAAGGATGCTTTTATATACGTTTTTTCATTATTACTATGTGGCGGTGAAGGGGTTTTAGAAATTTTAGAAAAATAGGACTTTTTTCTCATTTCCTCTTTACAAATGCCGTAAAATGACGATATAATAAATAGGGAGATAGTATATCTAAGGAGAAAATGATAAAGCAAAGGTCAAGGAGGGCGATGCTTATGTCAATGTTTAATTATTCCAGTTCAATGTTCAGTAATATGTCTGCTGGCGGTTCGTCATTTACGAGTCTGCTTGGTGAGTATAATCAGATTCGGAATGGCACCTATGGAAGACTGCTGAAAGCGTATTACAAAAAGTATAATGCGGATGGTACAACGAAGGCCTCTTCTACGGACACAGCGAAGAATACAAATAAGGTGAAGACCAGTTCGGATACCGTAGATACGGCGAAAAATCTGAATACAGTAGCAGATGCCGCGACTGCGCTCCAGACGGCAGCGACAAAGCTGGCAGCAGTAAAGACGGGCACCTCCTCTTTATATGCAAAGAAAACGATTGTAGATACAAACGAGGATGGTACTACCTCCACGCGTTCAGATTATGATTATGACACACTGGTAAAGTCGGTACAGTCCTTTGTTTCGGCATATAATGAGACGCTGGATTCGGTAGGTAAGGTTGCGTCTGCTTCAGTACAGCAGAAAACAAAGTGGCTGACGCAGCTGACAAATCAGTATAAGGATGAGCTTGCCGGGGTAGGGATTACTGTTGATAAGGACGGAAGGATGGCATTAAACGAAGAGACCTTCCGGGGAAAGGATATGACGGAGCTTCAGGACTTTTTTGAGGGAACCGATTCTGTAGTCGGAAAGCTTGCAAGGAAGGCATCCTCTCTTGCAGGAGCTGCAGAGCTTCAGGCAACCAGAGCGGCTTCAGCCTATACAGCAACAGGAAACAGCTATGCAGCGGATTCCATGAATTCCGGTACGCTGTTTGATTCCCTGTTCTAAGCAGTGTGGGGTTGAAAAAACGAAGTAAGATAAGGATAGAAAGAAAAAAGGTGTCTCTCAGACGGGACACCTTTTTCCGGTGAAAGGAGCAGATAGAATGTTAAAACTTGGTTCTCATGTGGGAATGAGCGGAAAAGAAATGTTTCTGGGGTCGGTAAAGGAGGCACTTTCTTATGGAGCAAATACTTTTATGCTGTATACCGGTGCGCCGCAGAATACCAGGCGAAAGAAAGTGGAAGAACTGAATCTGGCGGCAGGCTGGAAGCTGATGAAGGAAAACGGATTGTCGGAGTTTGTGGTGCATGCGCCGTATATTATTAATCTGGCGAATACTGTAAAGGCGGAGACCTATGAGCTGGCGGTAGAGTTTTTACGGGAAGAAATAAAACGTACAGAGGCGATGGGAAGCAGGCTTCTGGTGCTGCATCCGGGTTCTCATGTGGATGCGGGGACAGATGCCGGTATTTCTCAGATTGTAAAGGGGTTAAATGAGGTGTTGACGGCAGAAATGCCGGTGTATGTGGCGTTGGAAACTATGGCGGGAAAGGGCAGTGAAATCGGCAGAAGCTTTGAAGAGCTTGCGCGGATTTATGACGGCGTGACCCATAGCGAAAAGCTGAGAGTCTGCTTTGATACCTGCCATACACATGATGCGGGCTATGATATTAAGCATGATTTTGATGGTGTGATGGAACAGTTTGACCGGATACTCGGAAAAGAGCAGCTTGCCGTGTTTCACATCAATGATAGTAAGAATGCCTGCGGTGCACATAAGGATCGTCATGAGAATATCGGATTTGGTGAAATTGGTTTTGATACTTTAAACAAAATAGTGCATGACCCGAATTTTGCCGAGGTACCGAAGATTCTGGAAACGCCGTATGTAACGAAAAGACCGGAGGATAAAGAAAAGAGCCTTGCCCCGTATCAGGCGGAAATAGCGATGCTGCGAAAAGGTGAGTTTGAACCAGAGTTGTATGACAGGATAAGAAATGCGGAAATTTAGGCTGAAGCATCTGAAATTGGAAAATTACAGTTCTGGAAAAAAGTTTGACGAAATCGGTTGAAATGGCATGAAGAATATGGTATCATAAGAGCGTAGTATATTTTACATGAGGAGGAAATAGATATGGTAAAACAAAAAAGTATTGCACTCTGTATTATTCTGTCCATTGTAACCTGTGGAATTTACGGCATCATTTGGTTTATTATGCTGACAGACGATACAAATACGGTAAGCGGAAAGCCGGGTACTGCCGGTATTGTAGCGTTTCTGCTTACACTTGTGACCTGCGGTATTTATGGTCTGTACTGGGCATTTAAGCAGGGCGAGAAGCTGGACGAGGCAAAGAATGCGAAGGGTATCGTAAGCAGCAATAGCAATATCCTTTATCTGATTCTTCAGCTCTTCGGTCTTGGCATTATTGCATATGCACTGATGCAGGATTCTCTGAATAAGCTGGCGTAGAAAATGAGAAAACGCATGAGAAAGGTTGTCCTTTGGGGCAGCGGTATTATATTGTGCGGATTGTTTTATGGATGGCTTTGCATGACAACCGGGGTCGCAATTCCCTGTTTTTTTCGTAAACTGACAGGGTTTAGCTGTCCCGGTTGTGGTGTTTCACGAATGTGTATCAATCTGATGCGGGGAAACATTTCTGAGGCAATCCAATGCAATCCGGCACTTTTTTTCTGTATGTTTCCATTGCTTGGGATTTTGGCAGAGGTACTGTACCGATATATAAGGAATGCAGATACGAAGCTTCGGAGGTGGGAGGAAGTCCTGTTGTATGTTGTGATTGCCATATTGCTGATTCATGGGGGCGTGAGAAATGTTGTTGTGCATTAGGGAGGAAAATCCGGAGGTTGGAAATGAGAACGGTTAAAAGAAGGATGGAAAAAAGAAATGTGCCGGGCATAGTCTGTGTAGGTTTACTGCTTGTTTGCGGAGCGTTTGGGATGCCGGTGAGTGTGACAGCGAAGGAGCCGACGGTAGTACATGCTGCGGCTGAAATGCCGGAGGAGTTGTCTTCAGAGGAAAAGAATGTGCAGGTGACAGATGCATCGGGAACGGCTACGGAGGAAACCGAAACGCCAGAGGAGGAAAAGACCGCAGGTCAGGAAATCGAAGTAAGACCGTTTACATTCCGTGACTGGTTTGGTCTTGTGTTCTGCAGTGCGCTTGGTATTGGAGTTTGCCTGTGGGCGGCATTGTATGGGGATCCGAAGGAACGGGAGCGTATTAGAAATAAAAAGATTCGAAAACAGCTGGAGCAGGAAGCGCTTATGAAGGCTGCAAGAGAGGAAAAGAAAAGAAAAGAGGCGCAGGAGGCAGCCTGGGTGGAAACGGGAGAAGAAGCGAAGCCGGAGGAAGAAAGGAAGGCTGCAAAGTAGCAAAGGAAAATGAAGAAAAGCTCACAAATAAAACAGAAGGAGCTGGAGATAGAAAAGAGAGGCTGCCGCATGAGTCGATGCGGCAGCCTCTTGGATTTAGAGGTACATTTGCAAGTTTACTTTTCTAAGCTGTTCATCTTCATGGCACGAACCTTTAAGGAAAGTCCGAACAGGTTGATGAAGCCCTCTGCGTCGTGGTGGTCATATAAGTCACCGGTTGTAAAGGAAGCAATGCTTTCGTTGTACAGAGAGTACGGAG
>CAZCON010000188.1:0-3844 GCA_964500085.1 uncultured Lachnospiraceae bacterium | reverse complement strand
CCTCCGGACCGGTCATAAACTCTTCGATAACTAGCTTGTCACCTGCGCTGCCAAACTGCTTATCCTCCATAATTGCCTTCACACCGGCAACCGCTTCGTCATATGTATTACAAATCAGCACGCCCTTTCCCAGTGCCAGACCGTCTGCCTTTAATACGGTCGGGTACGGACTGGTTTTTAAATACTCGATAGCAGCCCCTGCATCGGTAAACACTTCGTAAGCTGCTGTCGGAATGTTGTATTTCTTCATCAAATCCTTGGAAAATGCCTTGGAGCCCTCGATGATTGCCGCATTCTTCCGCGGTCCGAATACACGGAGCCCCTTTGCCTCAAACGCATCCACGACCCCTGCGCCAAGAGAATCATCCGGTCCGATGATGGTCAAATCAATCTTTTCCTGTGCCGCAAACTCTGCCAGCCGCTCCGTTTCCATCACCCCAATATTCACGCACTCCGCAAGCTCTGCAATTCCTGCATTTCCCGGTGCACAGTACAGCTTATCCACCTTCTTACTCTGTGCCACCTTCCACGCAATGGCATGCTCTCTTCCGCCGCCTCCTACGATTAAAACCTTCATGCTAAACTCCTCCGTTTTCTCTTTTCTCTCTAGCCACGCCGTCATCGGCTTTTTACACCAAACGCTACCTCTGTCTTTCTTGGCAGCCAAACCCTACTCGGTTACAAACGCCTTTCCGTCCTGCCAGATTACCTTTCCGTTTGCAATGGCATGGATTGCCGCAGGGAGAATCTCCCATTCTGCCTCCTCCATGACTCTGCGCTGCAATATTTCCGGCGTATCGCCCTGCCTTACTTCCACTGCCTTTTGCAGTAAAATCGGACCGGTATCCGTCCCTTCATCCACAAAATGTACCGTCGCACCGGTCACCTTATTTCCTCTGGCGAGCACTGCCTCATGCACATGAAGCCCGTAAAAGCCATCCCCACAAAAGGACGGAATCAGGGACGGGTGAATATTTAAAATTTTCTGCGGATATGCCTGAATCAGACATTCCGGCAAAATCACAAGATAGCCCGCAAGAACAATCAAATCCGGCGCATACTTCTTTACTCCTGCAAGAAGCGCTTCATTAAACTCCGTGCGGGAGACAAAGCTCTTTGGAGAAATGCACTCCGTAGCAATGCCTTTGTTTCTTGCGCGCTCCAGCGCATAGGCATCTGCCTTATTGCTGATAACCGCAGTAATTTCTGCATTTGTGATTGTTCCGCTGTCCATCTTATCTAAAATCGCCTGTAAATTTGTACCGCCACCGGATACCAGAACTACAATTTTTGTCATACCGTCCTCCTTTTTTGAACATCTCCTTCCGGAAAGGCAGCATTTCATACCTTCCGCGTCTTGATGCACGCCCTGCCAACACAGACCTGCCGGCACGTAAAATACGAAAGGCGCATGCCGCGCCGACTTTCCTACGAAAGCCGGACACCGCACACGCCATAAAATTTATTACAGAATGTCGATACCCTTTTCGCCGGTTACTGCTTCACCAAGGATATATGCCTCTTCTCCTGCTGCCTTTAAGGCAGCTACCGCCTTGTCTGCGTCTGCCTTATCCACAGCGATTACCATACCGATACCCATATTGTAGGTATTGTACATCATCTGCTCCTCAATGTTACCGTCCTTTGCGAGCATCCGGAAGATTGCCGGTACTTCATACGCATTCTTTTTTACCTGCGCGCGGATGCCCTCCGGAAGCATTCTCGGAATGTTCTCATAGAAGCCGCCGCCGGTTACATGGCTGCACGCCTTCACAACAACACCATTCGTCTTTAAGGAAGCAAGTGCCTTTACATAAATCTTGGTCGGGGTCAAAAGCTTCTCCCCTAGGGTCATCCCAAGAGACTCGTAATACACGTCAAGTGGCTTACGCTCCATCGGGAATACCTTACGAACCAGAGAATATCCGTTGCTGTGAATACCGGAGGAAGCAATCCCAACCAAAACGTCGCCTGCCTTCATCGTCTCACCGGTAATCATCTCCGCACGGTCTACGATACCTACCGCAAAACCGGCGAGGTCGTACTCATCCTCCGGATAAAAGCCCGGCATCTCTGCCGTTTCACCGCCGATAAGCGCCGCACCTGCCTGCTTACAGCCCTCTGCCACACCGCTGACGATGGTAGCAATCTTCTCCGGAATGTTCTTGCCGCATGCTACATAATCAAGGAAAAACAACGGCTCGCCGCCGGCACACGCCACATCATTGACACACATGGCAACACAGTCAATCCCGATGGTATCATGCTTGTCCAGAATAAACGCAAGCTTTAACTTCGTACCTACACCGTCCGTACCGGAAAGTAAGGTCGGCTGCTTCATTGTCAGAAAGCGGTCCAATGCAAACGCACCGGAAAAACCTCCGAGACCGTTTAACACCTCCGGACGCATCGTACCCTTTACATGCTCCTTCATCAGCTCTACTGCCTTATATCCGGCTTCAATATCCACTCCGGCTTTCTTATAATCCATCGTCATATCCTCCTGTCTGCTTTGTGCCCCTCAATACGCTGAAGGGAAGTCACCTTTATCATAGCATACTTTTTCCCCTTTTCCTAGTAGGAACGTCACGAAAAATATTCATGCCACTTATTAGTTTTACTTATGAAGTTATAAGAATATGGTATGGTGATTTATTCCGTCACATCATAGGGAATCGATAAAAGATAATTGTAATGCTCCTCTGTCCGCATTTCATTTTCGTCAAGCACTGTAAATTCAACGAGTGCCATGATGACTCCCGGTCCCGCGCCGATAACTCTTTTCGAATACGCATCGTAAGCCTTGGTAAAGGATAGCTCCTCTCCTTTCACCAGAACATGCTGTGCTTCGACATCCGCAGAGCCGCCACCATCTGAATTGCCGTGCAAATCTGCAATTTCACCGGCATAAAAAGGCGATTCCCGCGATACAATCGTAACCTTTTCTTTTTCTCCCACATAACGCAACGTGGTAGTAGTCTCTATTACATCGGTCCCGTTCTTTAAATTCTCCAGTTTAAAAATAGCCTTCGGAACACTCATCGTATATTCAAACTCTCCTAAGTGTACCGTTTTGGTTATTTCAACCGGTTCTGCATAAAATCCTTCCTCTTGTAAACCGTTTGACCAATCTGTACTTAGTTCTGTACGCCCCTGCCTTACGAATTGTACGATCCAATTATCCTGCTCTGCCAAAGCAGTGGATGGCTCCGGTGCTAAAGTCACTGTCGGTAACGGCGTTGCCGTTGCTTCCATCGTGCCTGTCGGTGCTGCGCCTTCACCATTCCTTCCACACGCAGCAGCACACATTGTCATGCATAATACGGCAAGGACTACATTTTTTCCGGATACATATTTGCTTTTCATAAGTTCCTTGTATAATCCAATTATCCTCTTTTGAGGGTTATGGATTATTCTCCTTTCTTCCAGTCTCTTGGGTTATATTGAATGCTTCAATATAATACTTAAAGCACCTCTCTACACATTGAAATGAATATGGGACATATGAGCTATTCAGTTAATGCTGTAACATTTAATAATTCTACAATATTTGCATAAGGCACAAATACTTTTGTTGCCGGAGATGTTGCCCGCGCTGTTGCACTGTGTATTCCAATCAAGGTACAGGTATGTTGATTATTATAATAACCATTATAGATAAAAAGTGGAGCACCACTATCACCTGATGCGGAAGTATAATTGGCCAAACCATGATTCGTAATAGTATATAAAGTAGAATCATATGGTACATATGTATGATTATAAGAATAAATTGTGCCTGCACACAAACCACTTACTTTTCCGTACATAAATATGGCAGTATCTTCCGGATGTTCTATTACAG
>CAZCON010000187.1:3670-3872 GCA_964500085.1 uncultured Lachnospiraceae bacterium | reverse complement strand
TTTTTTTCGCGTAAGCAAAGTGAGCATAAGCGTTTGCACGCATACGAAGTATGCGAAGCAAAAGGGAAATGCGAACGAGCCCGCGACGAAGTGACGAAGTCACGTAGTTGTGTGAGAGCGGAGCGAGGCTTACGCGAAAAGAAAGGAAAGCAAAGTGAGCATAAGCGTTTGCACGCATACGAAGTATGCGAAGCAAAAGGGA
>CAZCON010000187.1:0-3570 GCA_964500085.1 uncultured Lachnospiraceae bacterium | reverse complement strand
TGTGTGAGAGCGGAGCGAGGCTTACGCGAAAAGAAAGGAAAGCAAAGTGAGCATAGAGTATTTGCGCGCATGGAAAAGGAGGGGCTTATGGGAATGATTCAGTATATCAAAGAAGAGATGCAAGTGATAAAAGAGCGGGATGCGGCAATTAAAACCTCATGGGAGGTGTTTTTGTATCCGAGCTTCCGGGCAATTTTGCGACATCGTCTGGCACACAAGCTTTATTTGAAAAAACACTATTTTCTGGCAAGATGGTATTCTCAACGCACAGCAAGAAAGACCGGCATAGAAATTCATCCGGGTGCACAGATTGGGAAAGGATTGTTTATTGACCACGGACATGGCGTGGTGATTGGCGAGACGGCAATTATCGGCGACAATGTGACGCTGTATCAGGGCGTGACGCTTGGAGGTACAGGAAAGGAGCAGGGAAAGCGGCATCCTACGATTGGAGATAATGTGATGATTAGTGCAGGCGCAAAGGTGTTAGGATCCTTTACCGTAGGGGAAAATTCCAAAATCGGCGCAGGCTCTGTCGTACTAAAGGAGGTGCCGCCAAACTCTACCGTAGTGGGCGTACCTGGCATTGTTGTAAAAAGAGACAATGTTCGCATTCCGAGAGAGGATTTGGATCAGGTGCATTTGCCAAACCCGGTAATGATGGAAATCGACCGGCTGCAGCAGGAAAATACAAAGCTGAGGGAGCGGGTCGAGGAGCTTGCTGCTACGCTTGATAAAGGCAACAAAGAGCAACAACAGTAACCCAAGGGAAGCAACGAAAACAATAAAAAGTAACCGATAGGAAGCAACAGAAAGCAACGAAAAGGAGTATACGATGGAAAACAGATTTCAGCTATTTAACACATTGACAAGAAGAGTAGAGCAGTTTGTGCCAAATGAGGATGGTAAGGTAAAGATGTATACCTGTGGACCGACGGTATATCATTTTGCACACATTGGAAATCTGCGAAGCTATATTATGGAGGATGTTTTGGAAAAATCGCTCCGCTTTGCAGGGTATGATGTGAAGCGTGTCATGAACATTACGGATGTCGGACACCTTTCCAGTGATGCGGATACGGGAGAGGATAAGATGTTAAAGGGGGCAAAGCGTGAGAATAAGACGGTTATGGAAATTGCAAGGTTCTATACGGATGCCTTTTTCTCCGATTGCAGAAAGCTTAACATTAAGACGCCGGATGTGGTAGAGCCGGCAACGAACTGTATCGCTGAATTTATTCATATGGTAGAGGTTCTTCTGGAAAAGGGCTATGCCTATGAGGCAGGCGGAAACATTTATTTTGATACTGCTAAGCTTGAGGATTATTATGTATTTTCCAGTCAGAGCGAGAAGGAGCTTTTGGTCGGTGTACGTGATGATGTGGAGCAGGATGAAAACAAGAAAAACAAGAGTGATTTTGTGCTTTGGTTTACAAAGTCAAAGTTTGATGCACAGGAGTTAAAATGGGATAGTCCGTGGGGCGTGGGATATCCGGGGTGGCACATTGAGTGTTCCGGAATTTCCATAAAGCATCTGGGCGAGTATATGGACATTCACTGCGGTGGTGTGGACAACATTTTCCCACACCATACGAATGAGATTGCACAAAGCGAGGCATATCTTGGTCATAAGTGGTGTAATTACTGGTTTCATGTACACCATCTGAATGACCGTTCCGGCAAGATGAGTAAGTCAAAAGGGGATTTCCTGACGGTTTCCCTTTTGGAAGAAAAGGGTTATTCTCCGCTGGTCTACCGTATGTTCTGCTTACAGTCCCATTACCGTAAGCCGCTAGAGTTTTCCTATGAGGTACTAGACCAAGTGGCCGCGGCATATCAAAAGTTAGTCAGGCGTATTGCCGGACTTTCTGCAGAGGGCGAGGCAGACGCTGTCAAGATGGCAGCTTACCGGGAGAAGTTTTTAGCCGCACTTGCAAATGACATCAATACCTCCAGCGCATTGACGGTAGTGTATGATGTGTTAAAGGAAGAAATGAACGGCGCAACAAAGCTTGCGCTTATAAAAGAGATGGATGAGGTACTTGGTTTAAATCTTGCCGCAGGCACGACTTCTTTTGACAGCACGGCAGAAACGGGTGTAACAAATAAGGCTGATGACGCGCTTACGGCGTTTGTGCTTGCAAAGATAGAGGAGCGAAAGGAAGCAAAAAAAGCAAAGGATTTTGCTAAGGCAGATGCCATCCGTGACGAACTGCTTGCAAAGGGCGTTGCGATTAAGGATACGAGAGAAGGCGTGGTATGGGAGCTGATATAGACAACCAAAGGAAAGAAAGTCCGGTTGCGCCGGAGGACACATATGCATCCGGTAACGGGGAGCAAACGCGGGTTCCGCTGTATCGGGAGATTTGTGAGAGGTTTTCCTTAAAGGAGCAGGATGCAAAGCAGTATTCGCCGCTGACCCTTGCGTATATCGGGGACGGGGTATACGAGCTGATTGTGCGTACCATTCTGGTGGAACGGGGCAATGCGCCGGTGAATGTACTTCATAAGCATGCCAGCAGACTTGTGAAGGCAGAAGCACAAAAGGAGGCATACCACCGGATAAAGGAGAGGCTTACGGAGGAAGAGCTATCGGTTTTTAAACGTGGCAGAAATGCAAAGTCCTATACCAGTGCAAAAAATGCCACCATTGGAGATTATAGGGTAGCAACCGGTTTTGAGGCATTGTTTGGATACTGGTATCTGACGGGACAGACGGAGCGTATGCTCCGGATTGCAAAGGCAGGAATGGCAGAGGAGGAAAAATGCGATACGAGGAATTGACAATCGAGGGAAGAAATGCAGTGATGGAGGCATTTCGTTCCGGTAAAACCATAGACCGTCTTTTGGTACAGGAGGGAAATACGGAGGGTGCCATAGGTACGATTTTAAAGGAAGCCAAAAAGCAAAATGCGGTTGTTTCCTTTGTGAAAAAGGAACGTCTGGAACAGGTATCTGTTACCGGAAAGCATCAGGGCGTAATTGCTTTTGCCGCAGCCTATGAGTATGCTGAGGTATCGGATATTCTTGCCATTGCGAGAGAAAAGGGTGAGGCTCCGTTTCTTATCCTGTTGGATGGGATTGAAGACCCGCATAATCTGGGTGCAATTATCCGAACTGCAAATCTGGCGGGGGCGCACGGGGTCATTATTCCGAAGCGCCGTGCAGTGGGGCTGACTGCAACGGTGGCAAAGACGAGTGCCGGAGCGTTAAACTATACGCCGGTGGCAAAGGTGACGAATCTTGTACAGACAATGGAGGAGCTGAAAAAGGAAGGCATGTGGTTTGTATGTGCCGATATGGGCGGCGAGGTGATGTACCGTCAGAACCTGACCGGGCCGATAGGTCTTGTGATTGGAAATGAGGGTGAGGGAGTCAGCCGTCTGGTGAAGGAAACATGCGATTATGTAACAAGCATTCCGATGAAGGGGGAGATTGATTCTCTTAATGCGTCAGTGGCAGCGGGCGTACTGATGTACGAAATTGTGCGCCAGCGCTCTTTGTAGAAAACTGTCCCTGCGTGCGAAGCTAAAAAGCAGACTCATTACGAAAGAAAGGAGACAGGACATG
>CAZCON010000186.1:0-3898 GCA_964500085.1 uncultured Lachnospiraceae bacterium | reverse complement strand
TCCGGCGAATGCAGAGCATAATGCTCGCATTCTCGCAAACAAAACAACAGAGAATTATCAGCCGCGTTTCATTCGAATTCGTTCTTGTTTTATGTCAATTTTTACACAACTTCTGCGATAAAGTTTTCTTTAATTTTACCTTATGCAGGAAATACTTTATTAATTTGTAAAAAATTAATGCGATTTTTTTACCTTTCAGAGTTGAGTGTTTATTGCTGTGTGGGTTGAGTGAAAATGTAAATTCTACATGTAAACTATGCTGAATTTAGTCTTACACTCCATTAGATTATCCTTTATGATAAAAGTACCTCCCTTCCGCAGTAGAAAGAGGTATTTATGAGTAAATCCATACCGGGTAATCAGAAACATATGACCATGGACAATCGTGTGGCCATTGAAAAAGGATTGGACACAAAACTTTCCCTTCGTAGCATTGCCATGCAGTTAGGCAAGGATCCTACCACGATTGCTAAGGAAATCAAAAAGCATCGCATTTTTCAGGAACACAACCATTACAACGAGCCGAAAAACAAATGTGTACATGCCTTAAGCTGTAAAAAGAAAAACATTTGCGAAATCTATGCACCTATCTGTAAAAGAGCCTGCCGGTTCTGCAACCGGTGTAACTCCCATTGTCCGGACTTTACTCCACGTAGTTACCATTGTAACAAGCTGGACAAAGCCCCCTTCGTATGTAATGGCTGCAACAGGAAAACAGCATGCCGGTTAGACAAGGCGTTTTACCGCGCAACAACAGCACACAGGCAGTACAAAACCGTACTGGTGGAATCCCGAGTCGGCATTAATATTTCTCCGGGAAATCTGGCGTATCTGGATGAGTTGGTAACTCCTTTGGTTAAGCAGGGACAGTCGCCATACATGATTCTGCAGACCCATCCGGAACTTACCCTTTGCGAGAAAACTCTGTACAACTACATTGATTCGGGAGCTCTCAACGTCAGAAACATTGACCTCCCGAAAAAAGTGAAATACAAGGTCCGGGCCGATAACTCTTCTTCCTCCGGCAGTGAAGTTTTTAAAGGACGCACCTACAAGGATTATCAGAACTTCCTGAAAGAGTATCCGGACACAAGAGTCACCGAAATGGACACAGTCGTGGGTTGCGAAGGCTCTGTAAAGGTTCTTTTGACCTTCCATTTCCGCTGCTGCTCTTTTATGATGGCATATCTGTTGGAAAACAAAGAAGCAGCCGGTGTAAAAGCGGTTCTTGACCGTATCGAGGAATCCACAGGAACCTATGAGTTTGCTACGGCCTTTTCCATTATTCTTACAGACCGTGGTGGTGAGTTTAGGTTTCCGGATGCTTTGGAATGCGGGAAAAACAACGTCATCCGCACCAGCGTGTACTATTGTGATCCTATGTGCTCCTGGCAGAAGCCACACTGCGAAAAGAACCATGAATACATCCGGAAAATCTGTCCCAAAGGCACTTCCTTTGATAATTACACTCAGGAAGACATCAACCTGATGATGAGCCACATCAACAGCTCCGTCAGAGAAAGCCTCGGCGGCTTAACACCGTTTGCATTGGCAAAGCTTACGCTTCCCAAAGAAGTACTGGACTGCTTCGGACTGACCGAAATTCCACCGGATTAAGTCATCTTAACGCCGGAACTGTTAAAGAAATAAAACCAAACAACAAATGAAAATCTGCGGATACGGAGCCACATATGCAAACCATACGACAAGTGGAATTTAGTCTTGCAGGGCCTTATTCCAGTTGTCTTAAAAGCATGCTCTTTTTTTGGCAAATCTCATTTATTGCTTGGTCTAAATTCCACTTTAAAGGGGCTGACGCGATTCGTCAACCCCTAAAATGCTGAATTTACTCTTCAGTATGGAATTTAAGTGGAATTTAGTTTTTTATTCAAGGTTATTGCTGTGTGGGTTTCGATGGATATTGACTTATTGCGCATTATATGATATAACTAACAACAATAACGACGGCATACTTAGGGAAACTTGGGGGCGCAAAGCTTGGAGTCTACGGCATATCGTGCTATGATAGTTCGGCTGCAAATCATGAAGAATGGTTTGTAGCCATTTTTTTAAGTATGAAGAATCGTGGGAAGGGGAAGTTGATAATGAATGTGAAAAAATACCTAGTGCATTGATAGCGGGCGGTGTGCTAGATGTGTGTGGTAAATGAAAAAGATGGAGGGATAATTTAAATGAGGAAAGAAAGAATAAAACAAAGATTATTAATAATAGTGATGTTGTTATGTTTAATTATTGGAAACTGCTTGGGCACGATAACATATGCTCATGCGGAAAATGTAGATATAGCTCTACCAAATAGCGTTGTTGCGCCTGAGGAATACATACCTACCGAATCAACGCAAGAAGTGGCAATGTTTTCATTACGTAAAAGTAGTGAAACGATGGAGCAAAATAAGGTTTTGTTGATAGAAGATATTTTGCCATGGGATTCGACGGCGAATAGCGATGTCCTTTCTGAGATAGGTGTATCATTTGAGAAAGTTATTGCGGCGGATTTTTTATCGAAAGATTTAGGCGATTATTCTGTTTTGATTTTTGCTAATGATCAACAGTTTTCTACTTATGAACATTATTCGAAATTTATGAACAGAGTGGAGGATTTTGTTTGTTTAGGCGGCGTTGTTATTTTTGGGGCTTGTGATGGAGGATGGGCAAGCGGCAACTTGACTGCAACATTACCAGGTGGTGTTGAAAAATTAAGGACATATGCATACAATAATTATATTGAAGAGACCACCCATCCAATTGTTACAGGTGAATTAACTGATGATGAAATGCTGCAAGATGCTGATTTATATTCCAATTATTGTAGTCATACTTCATTTGACGAAGAGACTTTGCCAGTGAACAGTAAGGTTATTTTAAGAGAAAATAACACGGACACGCCAACTCTTGTTGAGTATAAGATTGGAAACGGAACAGTTATTGCGTCTGGATTAACTTGGGAGTTTGGATACACTAGGGCGCAATATTCAAAAAAGGCAATGGCTGACTTGTTTATGTATGCTATCAGCATAAGTGAAGCCGATGTAAATATGCGACCTCCGGTTGCACTTAGTATAGAATGTGATGAAGTAATATCTAAGTCCGATGTGGCCCACCTTGTAGCATATGTCAAGAATATAGGAGATGATATTGCACAAGATGTTAGGGTAACAATTTCAGTACCTGAATTTATTGAAATATTAGGGGATAATGTAAATGATTATTGGGAAGAACTTAGTATTAGTGAGTTGGTAACACGTGAATGGAAATTGAAGCTAAAAGAAGAATATGTATTGGATGGGGACCAAGAGGTAGAAGTAAAAGTAGAGTTAGAATATCTCGTCCCTGCTACTTCAGAGGTAGAAACAAAGGAGATAGTAAAAAAGATTCATATAGAAAATTATGAAAGTAAGAAGGCGATTCTTGTAGTTCCAGGCATTATGGGTTCAAATCTTGTTGATAGCGATGATGTGTCGGAAAAGTTGTGGATGAATGAAGGTCTGGGAAAGGCAGAAGGATTGTGGAAGGTAGTTACGAATAAGATTTCTTGTGATTCTAATGGTGAAAGCAATAATCCTGATATTATTCCGCTTAATGGCGAAAATGAGTATGGAGCGATTGATATGTATGAGAATTTAATCGTTACATTACGGAAGGAGTATGGAGATGTTGCAGATATCAGATTTGTTCCATACGATTGGCGGTTAGATTTAGAAGCTGGAGCATCGGAGATTGAGAAAGTTATTCGAGAATATGATGAAGTTGTTATAGTAGCACATAGTATGGGCGGATTGGTTACAGAAAAATATATTGCTACGAGAGGAACGGAAAAGATTGTCAAGGTAATAACGGCAGGAACACCGTACTGGGGAGCACCGATGGCATGCAATAC
>CAZCON010000185.1:0-3916 GCA_964500085.1 uncultured Lachnospiraceae bacterium | reverse complement strand
TAGTAGAGCAGAGCAGCATTGCCTGCGGAAACGGAATGACCGTATTCGGAAGCAATATTGCAAAGCTTATTAAATTCCTCTGCGGTATGTCCGTACATATCGAAAAGAAGATAGTAGGTATCTGTTGCGGTATCCTTATAAAGTCTTGCGTCTCCATGATAATAGGAAACAACCACTGCCGCAAACCGGCTGACTGCCTGCAGGGAATGAAAGGTATATACTTTTTTCAGCGAAGCAGCGGAGTTCTCCTGAGCCGGGGCAGCAGCGCCGGTTTCTCCGGAAAGCTCGCCGGCCTTCTGACTGAGAAGCTCCTTTACCTGGGAAAAATAGTTTAAAATCTCGTCTGCCAGTGCCGGAATGGACGGCTTTTCAGTACGACTCTGCTTTTCCGGGTTTGGTGTAAAATTGGAAAATCTGGAATCCAACTCCTCAGAGTCCTCTACCTTGGTAACGACCAGAACGAGACAGTCTGCATCGACCGGAATAGCTTCAATCATCAACGGTAAATCTTCTGTTTCAAAACCACATTCGTAGGATGCCATCTGCATGAGCTCATGAAATAATTCCTTTACTTTTTCACTGCCGTAAAATAACTCGCTTAACTGTAGCTGACGCTCCTGTAAATCCTGCTTGTTCAATGTACAGCGAATCTGTGTATCACTAATACGTTCGATTGTCATAAAGTATGCACCCCCCTTTATCAGGCTATGCCAGCCATGCTGTCAAAAGCCTCTGACACTTGAACTACGCTATACAAAGTATATAGTAATTTTTCATGAAAGTCAATAACAGAAATTGTGAAACTTGTATAAAAAAGTAAGAGAAAATAAGGCTTTTCGACTTGTAGGAATGCCACAAAACGTGACAGGATTTTTTGTGAAAAAGGGAGAGAAGAAAATGCTTGCCAGAGAGTGTCTGGAGAGACTATAATAAAGACAGGTGAGAAATCACCGACAATCCGACCGGAACAAGGACAAATCAGTCCGTAGCAGACGGACAGAAAGGAGAAAATGGAAGAAGAGTTACTATTTGGGAAGTACCGGATTGTCAGGCTGCTTGCAAACGGCAGCGGAGGAGAGGTATTTCTTACGGAGCACAAGCGACTGGGGGAGAGGCGCATCATCAAGCGTCTGTACAAGCGGCGGCCGTTTTACAGGGAGCGGCTGAGAGAGGCACACATATTAAAGCAGCTGCAGCACGCAGCAATTCCCAGCATTTACGATATTGAGGAGGATGAAACAGCCTCGTATATTATCGAGGAGGATATGGGTGGGGAGCCTTTAAATGAAGTTCTTAGCAGGCAGAAATGCCTTCCAACATCTTTTATTTCATATTATTCCATTCAGCTTTGTGAAATTATCGAGTATCTGCACGGAAAGGGGATTCTCTATCTTGACATAAAGCCCGACAATTTGATGATAAGCGGTGACAGACTTGCTTTGATTGATTTTGGCGGTGCCATGAAAAAGGAGGGAGATGAGAGGGTTCTTTTCGGAACGGACGGCTATGCGGCACCGGAGCAATATCTGGGGCAGGGTTCGGAGCGTTCTGATGTGTATGGAATCGGGCGTGTTATCGGGGTGATGCTTGGACAGGGGAATAAAAGGGGAAAGGAGCTTATGAAGATTTACAGCCGGTGTGTGCAGCCGTCGCCGGAAAAACGCTATCGGAGCGTTACAGAACTGCGGGAGGCCCTGGAACGCCTTGACCATGGCAGAAAAAGACCGGCGAAACAGGGAGAATGCAGCCGTTTCCGGTATGTTGGTGTGACGGGGGTGCATGAGGGCGTGGATACCGCAGCATTCTGCACCGTACTTGCGGGATATTTCAGGGGAAGAGAAAAGGGTCGGATTGCCTGCCTTGATGTATCGGGCCGCAGGGTATTTTACGGGCTTTATGAAAGTCTGTATGGCAGGGGACAGCCGGATCGGCACGAGTTTGTATTGCAGGGAGTTCATTATGTGTCGGGAGAGGTGCCAACGGTCATCGGGGCCTGTGCGGCAAGAGAGTTTACCGTGCTGGTAATCAATTTTGGCAGCTTTTCCGCAAAGGTACAGGATGAATTTTTTCGATGTGACTGCAGATTTGTTCTGGGCGATTTATATCCGTGGCGGATTCCCTTTTGGGAACAGCTTGAGAAGCTGTTGCCGGAGGAGGTTCTGCGGCATGGTATCACGGCACTGATTGGAGGAGGAGAGGCGGAAAATATGCCGTTACGGATACGGCGGGTGCATTATCTTCCTGCAATGCGGGATGTGCTGGCAGCAGACCGGAAAACAGAACGCTTTTTATCTAAGGTTATCCGGCGGTGAAGACCGCTGCCCGGAGGCGTGTTTTGCATATCACGGGTTCTACCTCCAGGAATTACACAATGCACGGGATAACCGGAAATAAGGCAAACCCTGAGTTTGCCGCACTTTTCACGGAATGCTGGGACCTGTTCTCTCAGATATGGAAACGGCAAAAGGAGGAAGAAAAGGCGGCAAATTGGGGTTGATTATTTTCCCTGACTTGTATATACTAAAGTCAGAATGGGTTCGCACGGGCAGAAGCAGGAAAACGGCGAGCTACAGAATACGGAAAAGAGGAAAAGCAGTGAAAAAAAGGACAGGAGTTACGGTAATTGGTGCGGTCGTGGCACTGGTTTTGATTGCAATTGTGCTTGGCGTGGCACTGGTGAAAAAATATACACCGAACAAGGAGAGAGTGACGGCAGAGGAGCTGTATCCTGTAGCAGAGGGTGAGGCTCATGTGATGCTCTGGCAGGAAAAATACGTAAAGAACGCATTGCTTCTTGGAAACGGGATTTATCTTGACCTGGAAACAGTGCTTGCATATATCAACGAGGACTTTTATTATGATTCGGAGGAACGAGTGCTTTCCTATGTGCTGCCGACAGAAATCATCCGGGCCTACACGGGAGAAGCGGCTTATTACAGCAACCGCGATACGGTTGCGTTGGAGAGTCCGGCAGTCAGGGAAAAAAATGGAGCAGTGTATCTTTCTCTGGAATTTGTGGGGCTTTTTTCCGACATGACCTATACGTATTATGAAGCGCCGGCAAGGGTACTGATTCGCACCGGAGCGAAGGATATGCTTTCACTGGATGCAAAAAAAGGAGCGGCGGTGCGGGAACAGCCGGATATTAAGAGCCGCATTTTGTGTGAGCTTACGGAAGGCAGTACGGTGTGGTATGTGGATGCCGGCACCGGGGGGAGCGACCGTTTTGTAAAGGTTATGACAGAGGATGGTGTGTATGGTTTTGTCCGGAAGAAGGAGTTAAGCGATACCTATTATGCGTTCTATGCGTCAGAATATGTACAGCCGGTCTGGCCGCATAGCCTGTCTGGGGAAAAGGTAGTGCTTGGTTGGCATCAGATTACGAATGCACAGGCAAATGCAGGACTTGAAACGCTTATTAAGGACAGCAGACAGCTGAATGTGATTTCGCCGACGTGGTTTCGACTTGCGGCTGCCGATGGAACAATTTCCTCACTTGCGGATGAGGACTATGTGAAAAAAGCAAAGGAGTACGGACTGGAGGTCTGGGCACTGGTGGATAATTTTGATACCTCGGTGGACTGCTTTGAGGCGCTTTCCTCCACCTCCTCCAGAGAACGTCTGATAAATGCACTGCTGGCAGAGGCAATACGATATGGTCTGGATGGGCTGAACATTGATTTTGAGATGCTTTCCCTGGCAACGGGTCCGCATTATATCCAGTTTTTACGTGAGCTGTCGGTAAAGTGCCGTGCAAACGGGATTGTACTTTCCGTGGACAATTATGTGCCGTCGGCACATGCTGCCTACTATGACTGGGCGGCACAGGGCGAAGTGGTGGATTACGTGGTAATTATGGCTTACGATGAACATTATGCCGGTTCAGAAACGGCGGGCTCCGTGGCTTCCTATGGAT
>CAZCON010000184.1:0-3916 GCA_964500085.1 uncultured Lachnospiraceae bacterium | reverse complement strand
CATCAAGCATATGGAACGCCAGGTCCCTGAAAATCATTTAAAAACCTTTTGTGCAAAATTATAAAATCCCAGATTCCAAACCGCAAAGTCATGACCGCCGCTTACCGTGTGCCACATAAAATTCTCACCCTCGGTCAGCTTGTCGGTCAACGCATCCAAGCCGGTTACTGCGCTCTTTGCACTGGCAAGTGCCGTACCGTCGCTGGTGCCGCAGATATTGTAAAAATAATGAATCTCGTAGTCCTCAAAGCCCTTTAACTTTTCTGCAATGACCGAAGCCGTATTGCTGGTCGGCGCTGCGGAAAATGCGCCAAAATAGCTCATAATATCCAGACACTCGCATAAACCAATGTTAATCGTCTGCATTCCGCCCATAGACAAGCCTGCCATCGCCCTATGATCTCTTGCGGCTGTCAAATCATAACCGTCCGCATTGTACTCCGCATAGGTGGCATATGTTGCGTCAATATAAGGAATCAAATCGTTCCGGAGCTCCTGTCCAAACAAATAAAAGGAATTGTAATTCGAACCGGTTGCCGCAAAATTTGCGCTGGAGCGCCCGTTCGGCACTACCACGATAAACGGCTCAATATCTCCGTAATAAATCAGGTTATCCATTGCAAGCTTTACCGTTGAAAATGTATTATGGATTCCCCATTCCTTTTCATCTCCACCGATTCCATGCATCAGATACAGCACATTATACTGCTTTGTTTCATCGTATTGCGGTGGAAGATACACATACGCGTTTTTCGTAATTTCCGCTCCGTCTCCAAAATAATCGCGGGTTGTATACGAAATCAATTCTACCGTTCCAAGAAAATCCTTATTCAACAGCTTGTATTCTGCCGGAATTTCTACATCCTCAAGCTTTGCCGGTGCTTTTGTCGGCTCCGGCGTCGGTGTCGGCTTCGGACTCGGCGTTGGTGTTGAAGTAGTTGCCGGAGTCGGCGTCGTTTTTGCCCCCGTGTCACCTCCACAGGCCGCCAGTCCGAATAACAATGTCATACAACAGGTGCCAAATACCATCTTGTCCCTTAACTTTCCCATAAAACTGCTCCTTTCCCATCCGGACTGCTTGCCGGAACCAATATGTTTTGTTGCCTAATTAGTTTTCTAATCAGCTTTCAATTTTGATTATACACGCTTTTCCGGGAATGTCAAGAAAAAACGCCCGTGATTTTACTCACAGGCGCTTCTGACACGACGCTTTTCATGATTCCATTATCCGGCTTCTATTCCTCTGCTGCCTGCTCCAAAACCGCCAGCACTTTATAATAGGCATCCTTCTTTTTGTTATTTTCATCCCACAGACCGCAATACGGCGAATTCTGCTTATAGCTGTAATTACTCTTGTCCATATCCGGATAATCCGTCAACCCCCAGATGGAAATATTCGTTATTACCGGCTCCCCGGCATTCACTTCGGCATACATCCGGAACAAATCCGCATAAAACTGTGCATGCTCTGCAATCATGGTTTTATCATAATTACGAACCGCCATTTCCGTCACATGTACCTCTGCGCCCAGCGCATGATACTTTTCAATCGCCGTGCGAATCAGCTCAATATCATCCGGATTCATGCAGCCCTCCTGCACACCATAGCCGCCGATATAGCTCTGCATTCCCACTCCCTCACAAAGCTTACGGTAGGTTCCATCTGCATTTTTCGCATAGTGGTTTATACTTTCCACTACCTTACAGATGGCATCTCGTTTTTCCGGCAGGAACGTATTATAGTCATTATAAAATAATGTTATCTCTGTCTCCGGATTCTGCTTTTTCAGCTTCGCCACCGTATCCGCCGCATAGAGGAACGAAAGCTCCACATAATCGTCTCCGATTACCTCATAAAACCAGTTTTTTACATCTCCGCGGCGGGTACGGATATGACGGCTATCCGAAGCGTCATAATCCTCTGTGCTGTCGCCTACCGCCTCATTTACAACATCCCAGCAGTATACCACACCCGGATATTCCGTTTCAAAATGCGTAATGACCTGATCAATATAATATTCCAATCTAACCAGCATCGTCTCACGGTCTACAAAATTGCCATCGCTGGTATAGCCCTCCCGGAAAAACCAGTCTACCATATAAGCATCCCATACAAGCACATGTCCGCGTACCCCGATTCCTAAAAGCTCCGCTGTGGACACAAGCGAATCTGCCTGTGTAAAATCAATCACCGGCATTCCGCTCGGATTATATTTTGATGCATTCTGATCCAGCATGGAATACGCTTTCATCTCATTTGTGGCGGTAATGCTGTTAAAATCATCCATCAGCATCATCCGCGTATCCAGACTGCGTATCCCCCATGCGCTGACACCCGTTCCAAAGCTAAAACCAAGCTTCTCGGCCGCCTCCATAATCGTTGCGTCGGCATTCTCCTCCGGTGCCTTTGCAGGCTCTGTTACCTCCGGCTCCTTTGTCGGTACTGCTGTGGCTGTGACCTCCGGTGTCTTTGTCAGCTCCGGTGCTTCCGTAGTCTCCGGCTTCTTTGTCGGCGCTGTCGTGGCTGTGACCTCCGGCTCCTTTGTTGGTGACACCGTAGCCGTTACCTCTTCCCCTCCGGTTTGCTTTTTCTCCTCACCGCAGGCTGCCATACCCCAGAGCATCGCCAGACAGAATACTCCCGCCAGCACTCTTCGTAATGTTTTTTTCATGCTACCTCTCCTTCCTTTTCACCCTTGCTTACGCAAGATTCTGCATTACCCTGTCTAACAGTGCAATAAACTGTTCCTTTTCCGCTTCCGTAAACCCCTGATAACACTTTTCTTCAATCACATCCACAATGGCATCCACCTGTTCTGCCATGCTTCTTCCCTGCTCTGTCAGGAAAATCCGGTACGCACGTTTCCCTCCGGACACATGTGTGGTCTCCTTGCGAATCAGCTGTCTTTTTTCCATATTTGCCAATAACACTGCCATCGTAGCAGGCTCTACATGACAGACTGCCGCCAACTCTTTCTGTAAATATCCCTCCTGATAGCGCAGCCGCGATAACACCTTCGGCTGCCCCGGAGACAAATCAAGCTTCTGAAACTCTGCCCAACAGCTCTTTTCATGCGCTGCCGAAGCACCCACCAAAGAAACAAGCAATGACATACTCATGGCGCCCCCTCCTGATTAGAACTCTAATTTAATTATTCAATTTATATTATAAACAGAACCAGCAGAAAGTCAAGAGTAGTTTCTCGTAACTTTCTGCTGGTTTTTTGCCGTTTTCTGCCGTCCTTTGACCCTGGCGGCATTTCATCTATCCAAAGATAGAAAAGCCCAATACTACAACGCCAAGAATGACAAGAATCACACCGGTCGCCTGATTTAATACCCTTGCACTCACCTTATTTGCAATCTTTGCTGCAATTCTCGCAAAAACAAGGGTAAACAGCACGCACAAAAAGAATGGAAACCACTCCGGCGCGCCGCCAATGGCAATATGGGAAACGGAACCCGTCAAAGCCGTAAAGCTCATAATAAATACGCTGGTTCCAACCGCTGTCTTCAGCTCATAGCCCATAACTCCGGTCAGGAGCAGCAGCATCATCATCCCGCCTCCTGCGCCGACAAAACCACAGATAAATCCAACAACAGCACCGCAGGCAATGGATTTGAGGATTCTGGTCCCTGATGGAACAGCTTTCATATCCTCTTTTGTCGTCATCACCGGCTTAATAATAAATTTCACACCAAGTAAAAGCGTCATAAATACAGAGAAATTTCCCATCGTAGCCGAAGGCACCAGACTGGAAACATAGCTTCCTACCACCGTAAAAGCCAAAACCGTCACCATCATAACAAGACCGTTTCTGATATCAAGATTTTTATTTTTCCCGTAGGTATAGGCAGAAACAGCACTCGCCAATACATCCGATGCCAATGCAATCCCCACTGCAATATAGGGGTC
>CAZCON010000183.1:0-3951 GCA_964500085.1 uncultured Lachnospiraceae bacterium | reverse complement strand
GAGCAAAAAAAAGTCTGTCTGTCATCTGTTTTATTCGCCACTTTCAGTTCTCCTCAAATTATTTTAAGCCCGGTTCGCAATCACACTGTCAATCAAGCCGTAGGCCTTTGCCTCTTCTGCTGTCATGAAATTATCACGCTCCGTATCTACTGCAATTACCTCTACCGGCTTTCCGGTATTTGCCGCCAGAATCTCGTTTAATTTCTGTCTGGTTCTTAAAATATTCTTTGCAGCAATCTCAATCTCGGTTGCCTGACCTCTTGCTCCACCTGACGGCTGATGAATCATTACCTCCGCATTCGGAAGTGCAAAGCGTTTCCCCTTTGCGCCGCCGGCAAGCAGAAACGCACCCATGCTGGCCGCCATACCGATACAAATAGTGGAAACATCACACTTGATATACTGCATCGTATCGTAAATCGCCATGCCTGCGGTTACAGAACCGCCCGGACTGTTGATATACAGACTGATGTCTCGCTTTGGATCTTCACTTTCCAGAAATAAAAGCTGGGCAACCACAAGGCTTGCCGTCACATCATTTACCTCTTCTCCAAGGAAAATAATACGATCCTTTAACAATCTGGAATAGATATCATAGGTGCGCTCTCCCTTTGCAGTCTGTTCCAGTACATAAGGTACTAAGCTCATATTTTAAAACTCCTTTCTGTCAAGGAAGGGATGCTCCTTGGAACATCCCTTATATCAGTCTTTTCTTACTTTTCCTTTGCCGCATCGCGTACCAGATCAACTGCCTTCTGTACTGCAATGTCCATCTTAATCTGCTCTTTTTCCTTATCGCTGATTAACTCCACAAGCTTTTCCTTTTCCATACGGTAGCTCTGTGCCATTGTCTCGATTTCCTTATCAAACTCTTCCTCGGAAACCTCAATGTTTTCAGCCTTTGCCACTGCCTCAAGAACAAGTCTGCACTGGATTCTCTTTAATGCCTGCGGCTTTAAATTCTCCATAAAGCTGTTTGCATTCAGACCTGTGAACTTAAAATACTGCTCCATATTAAGCCCCTGCATCTGTAATCTCTGTGCATACTCCTCTGCCATCTGTCTGGTCTGGGTATCTACCATTGCATCCGGAATCTCCATCGTAGCAGCCTCGATAATCTTATCTACCACTGCGTCTTCCTTTGCAAGCTTCGCTTCCTTTTCCTTCTTCTCAAGGAGATTCTTCTTAATGTCTTCCTTGTACTCAGCCAAGGTATCAAACTCGGAAACATCTACTGCAAACTCATCATCCAGCTCCGGAAGCTCCTTTGCGGTAATTCCCTTTACGGTTACCTTAAACACTGCAGGCTTACCTGCCAGCTCCTCTGCATGATACTCTGCCGGGAAAGTCACATGAACCTCTGTCTCATCTCCGATATTTTTGCCTATCAGCTGCTCCTCAAAGGTGTCAATAAAGGAATGGGAGCCGATTACCAGCTTGTAATCCTCACCCTTGCCGCCTGCGAACGGAACGCCGTCAACAAAGCCCTCAAAGTCAATCACTGTCTCATCGCCATCAGCAACCGGTCTGTCATCTACCGTCAAAATTCTCGCATTCTGCTCTCTGACGCGGTTCAACTCTTCATCTACTTCCTCATCAGTCACGGAAACCTCTGTCTTGTCTACCTCAACGCCCTTGTATGCTCCAAGCGTAACCTCCGGCTTTACAGCTACGGTTGCGGTAAAGATAAACTCCTTGCCCTTTTCAATCTGAGTAATATCAATGTCCGGTCTGGAAACAATGTCAAGACCGCTATCCATCGCCGCCTTCTCATAGGCATCCGGCATAATCTCATTTGCCGCATCCTCATAAAATACGCCGACACCATACATCTTCTCAATTACATATCTTGGTGCCTTTCCCTTACGGAAACCCTGTACAGACAATTTATTTTTATTTTTCTGATATGCCGTCTCCATAGCCTTCTCAAACTCATCCGCTGCGACCTCGATGGTAAGCTTTACCATGCTCTTGCCCAATTCTTCAACCTTGAAACTCATTTCAAAATTTCCTCCTTAAACTCGTATCGTTTAATTATAACACGAATCCGCGTTCCTGTAAAGTGACAACTACTACGTCTTATGACGGACCCAGGCTCAGTCAGATTCTTCACATATGGTATACTCTAACACACATGAAAGTGAAATGCAAGCGACAAAATCACCTTTTTGCAAGATTTTCCCTGTTTTTCCTTCTTCTCCTGCTGGTTTCTGTCGAATTAAAACAGTCGGACCACATTTGTTCTTTTTTTTCTGCTCCAGACATAGGGTAAAGAAAAAAGGCTTTCCCATGTCCCTTTTTTATAAACTTCTCTCAACCCTAAATTCTTTTTTATGGAACGGTCCCCTTCTTTTTTTACTGCTTGGTATTCATTGTCTGTTTACACTGCGGCTCGGCTTTATCCAGCGTCAGCTTCCCACCGCACTGCGAAGCTCGGCAGGAAGCGGGAAAAAGCAGGCATTTCGTTCCCTTTCCACAGCGCTGGCTGCCACGCTCGGCACAGGAAACATTGTAGGCGTTTCCTCTGCCATCGCGCTCGGCGGTCCCGGTGCCATTCTCTGGTGCTGGCTCACCGGCGTTCTCGGCATGGCTACCGCTTATGCAGAGTGCTATCTTTGTATGCTGCACCGCAGGCAGGGAGCCGACGGCAGGGTTCACGGCGGCACAATGTATGTTCTGGAGCATGCGCTGAACAGTAAAAAAGCCGGACGGCTTTTTGCTTATCTTCTGTTAACTGCCTCCTTCGGCATCGGCTGCTCCACACAGGCAGGTACGGTTACGGAAACGGTGGCAGACCTTACGGGCACTGCCCCGGCCGTTACCGGTCTTTTTCTGGTGGCCGCTGTGGGGTATGTAATTCTCCACGGCTCCCGTTCCATCACAAAGCTATGCAGTATTCTGGTTCCGTTTATGGCCGTCCTTTACCTGCTTGCCTGTCTGCTTCTGCTGATCATCAACGCAGCCTACCTCGGTCCTGCACTCCGACTGATAATTACCTCAGCATTCTCACCAACCGCTGCCCTTGGCGGCATTGCCGGAGGTTCCTTTTTACTTTCTGCGCGCTACGGCATTGCCAGAGGCCTGTTTACCAACGAGGCCGGCATAGGAACCGCGCCGCTCGCCTTTATGGAAAACAAAGAAAGCAGCCCGGAAAAGGCTGCTCTTCTTTCCATGGCAGCGGTCTTCTGGGATACTGTGATTCTCTGTGCCCTGACCGGTATCGTCATTATCAGCTCTCTGCTTCGGGCCCCCGCTCTTGCGGAGCATTACACCGCTACCACTCTGACAAGTGCCGCCTTTTCCCTTCTTCCCGGCGGAAAGCTTCTGCTTGGCATCTCTCTGATTGCCTTTGCCTATGCCACCCTGATTGGCTGGTCCTATTTCGGTGTTCAGGCTGTCACCTATCTGTTTGGGGAACAATCGCACACCATTTACCGTCTCTGCTACCTGTGCATGGTTTTCCTCGGCTCCATCCTGTCCCTGCCGCTCATTTGGGAATTGACCGATTTCATCAACGCCTGCATGGTGCTTCCTAATATACTTGCACTATTCCTACTGCGAAGGTCCGTTAAAGCTCCGACCTCTTAATTTTTCTTAACAACACAAGCACTGCAGCCAGTACGATTCCTGCTGCGGTATATACCAGCCCCAGTCCGAGTGCCCCGGCTGTTCCGTCCTTTGTTTTCTCCGGTTCGCTTTCTTTCTCCTGTGCCGCCGTTGGGGCTGCCGTAAGCAACGCTTCCGGAGACTGCGTCTCAGTCGGCTGCCCTGTCAATGTCTCTGTCGGAACGGGCTGGGAACCGGAGGGGCCAACAGGCTGTGGCGTTACAGCCGGTTCTTTCGTTGGTTCCACAATCGGCGGAGCTGGCGGCGTTATCTCAGGAATCGCTGTCGGTAACTGAGCTGCATCCGGTGTCGTCTCCGGCGGACGTGTCGGCGCTACCGGAGGTG
>CAZCON010000182.1:0-3951 GCA_964500085.1 uncultured Lachnospiraceae bacterium | reverse complement strand
TTATTACATTAAATGATTTGGAAACGCCGATTCTGATTGAATCCAAGGGAACGACAGACGGCACGCTGTATATGTCGGACGCACCGGCACTGACGGGACGTGCGCTTGATTTGACGACCGGAGAAATCAATGAAGAGGCAGTCATTCCGTGGGAAAGTATACAGATGCGTTTTTCAAAGCCGGAGTTCCAGGCATCCGTATACGGAGATTATATCAGGTATCGGAGAGCAGTGAGGGATGAAAGCAGAGATAACTCTGTCGAGTGTATTGCAGAGTTGTATTATAAGGGACAGAGTCTGCAGTTTACCAAAAAAGCATCGTCAGACGCTACAGATACGGCAAAAACGGCAAAGGTTATCTGGTATGACAGTACAAAGGCAGATAAGGATGCGCTTGGAACAATTTGCACGGCAAATTTCTATCTGGAGCATGAGGGTGAAAAAACACTGTTAGGCAGCAGAAATGTACCTGCAGGAAACTATGTAGGAAAATGCTACTATGATGAAATGGGGCAGACGAAGTATACAGGCGGTACATGGGATAAAGACCCGTACGAAACTGCCATCAACGAGGATACAGATTTTGTTTACAGCGTAAAAACCACACAGGCAAGAGTTGTGTTCGTTTATTTTGATGATACGGCAAAGCAATGGGTGGCAGAAATGCTGGTAGCAGATTTGGGGAAACTGCCGGAAGTAAAAGAAAAGTATGAAAATGAGCATATGGCCATTGCCGGCTGGAGTGTAGCTGAGGGCTGCGGTATTGATCACAGCAAATGGTATTATGTGACTGACGCACAAGGTCAAAGAAGTCTTTACAGAAAATCGGCGTATGGATACGGAACACAGCATTATGATGTCGGGGCACTGCCGGTAATCGATACCAGGCTGGAGACAGAAGCAGTATTGTATGAACATACACCGGGAGAAATTATCTGCACGACGACGGCAGAAAGTGCAAGCGATGCATTGGCAGCAATGACGAGTCAGTATTTTGACGACTACTATGAGGTTGCATATGTTTATACGCCATCCTATGATGTGGAGAAGCTGACGGTAACATACACAAATCTGGACGGAAGCGGAGAGACGGTTACAAAGGCGACAGAGATTCCTTACGGCGAACGGTTCAGCTATTCGAGCGTGACGTTACCTTTCTGGATGGATTTTAAGGGCTTTTCTTCTGACGGCGGAAAAACCGTGTACATGTATCAGACGGATTTTCCAAAGCTTTATGAGGATACCTTCTATGAGGGAATCTTTGTACCGATCATGTATAACGTAACCTTACAGTATTATGATAATGCAACTAATGAGTATAAGGATTTTAAGACCTACAGTGTTCGCCGCGGACTTTCGGTACCTCAGGAATATTTTACTGAGGCAGAAGCTGCTTATGTATGGCCTGAGGGTGTAACCGGACAGACCTATTACTGGGTTGATGTGGCTGACGGTTCCAGCGGGAAAGACCCTATTTTCAACGACACCACAATGCGCCTTACTTTTAAACGCAGCGTGCGGATTTCCTTAGATGCCGGAGATGGCGAGCTTCTGTTTGATAATTACACGCAGAGCTTTGACACTGAGGACTATCAGGTGAAGGTCGGAATGCTTGCCGCCAGAAAGTCGGACGATTATAATGATTACAAGCTGACAGGGTGGCAGAATGAGGAAACAGGTGAAATTTACGGAGTTGATGAGGTCGTAACACTATACAATCCGGTTACACTGAAAGCGGTGTATACGGCAACACCGAAGACCTACCATGTAGAGGTAAGCACACGGTACGGTACGCTGTTAAACGGACTGGCGACAGATACGTTTACAGGAGGCTACGATGAATATCAGGCATTTATAGCAAAGTATGAAAGCTTCAAGCCGGGGGATGTTTACGGTGCCGGATACACTATGGTGTGCCGTGGAATCCAGTATGTGCCGAACGGACAGTCGGTTAAGATGAGCTATGAGTATTGGGATAAGTTAATCGATGAGTATACCATAAGTCTGAATGCAGGCGAGGGAATACTGAATGGATTGCAAAGTAAGACTGCAGAATACGGAACACAGATAAAGCTTTCCAGTATGGCAAGTCCTTACAGAACAGACCCGTTACGCGAATATACATTGTCACACTGGGCAGATAGTGCCGGCAATACCTATCAGCCGGAGGAAACGGTAACGCTTACGGGGAACCTGTCCCTGACTGCTGTATGGACAGCCGGGGTATATAAGGAGTACACGATTACCTTTGATTTGGATGGAAAAGTAGTGGATACCGGTACCTATCATTACGGAGATACACTTCCGAACTTTGGAGCACCTGCCGCAGCAGCAGGCAGTCAGTTTGACGGATGGGTCTGGAGCAGTGAAAGTACAGGAACCCTTTCCGGACAGCCGGCGACCATGCCTGCGTATAATCTTACGGCAACCGGTTCGACAACACCGTATTATGTGTCCTATGAGTTTGATGGAACGGTTTACAGTACAAGGCAGGAAACAAAGGCAGGAAGTACGGTAACGCTGCTTGCCAAGCCGGAGAAGCCATCCTATGATGTTACCGACTGGACGGCAGACGGACTCACCATAACCGGTAATACCTTTGTTATGCCGGAGCACGATGTGGTGTTAAAGGCGACCTCAGCCCCGTCCTACTATGAGGTTACGGTTACAATTGATGGAACCGCGGCAACCGGAAGCCCGTTACGTGCACAGTATTTAAGTACCGTTACGTTGCCAACCGTACCGAACAAAGAGGGACATACGTACTTCTGGAAGTCGAGCGACGTAACGATATACGAGGAGAATGGTGTGTATAAGTTCTCTATGCCGAATAAGAATGTATCTGTAAGCTGTGTATACACACAAGAGTTATATAGCATTTATTATATGATTGCGGGAGAGAGTAAGCCGTATGATGTTGAGCAAAATGTTGCGGCGGGTGCACCAAAGAATATGTCGCATGATATTCCGGTAAGGGATGGCTGGACATTCTCAGAAGTATGGTATAGTAATGATCTCGGATTGTGTGATGAGAATGGCGACTTTACCATGCCAAAGGAAGATGTATACCTTTACGTCAGAGGCAAAGAGGATGTAGCGGAAGGAACAGAGCTTCTTAATGTAGAGTTTGAGGTTTACTATAATGGAAATCAGAGAACCGGAGGCTACTGTTTTGGTTTCTTTGCGGATTACGGAGAGACGCTGACGCTTGATTTCTATCACGACGGTTATACACTGAACCGTTATGAAAGCGATACGGCGACGGTTTCCGGAAACAGCGTAACGATGCCGACAGACTCGGAGGCACTGGAAGGAAATTATGTAACGATAAAGATTTATTTTACAAATAATAATGCCAGCATAGACTAAGGAACGATACGGAATGCCTTTGCTTTTCAGCACTTGCAGTAGGATGTTTCCGGTATGACAGGAAAAGAAAGCGGGCGGTTGCATTCACGATGAAACGTCGTGGGTGCAACTGCCCGCTTTCGGATAGTCGGGAAACAGATAGAAATTAAGAGGAAATAAAAACAAGCCCAAGGGCTACCTTGTGTTCAGGTAGCGTTCCTTTTGTTTGATTACCTCTGTCATGACCTCAGGTCCCGGTGCGCCAAGGGTATTTCTCTTTGTTACACAGGTTTCCATGCGGATGGCTTCATAGATGTCTGCCTCAAAGACCGGACTGATTGCCTGATATTCTTCTAAGGTCATATCGTCTAAGGCAATGCCCTTTTGTTCGCAGAAGAGTACCAGCTGTCCGACGATACCGTGGGCGTCACGGAACGGTACGCCGTGGTTTACCAGATAGTCTGCGGCATCGGTCGCATTGGTAAAGCCGTTTTTTGCGCTGGCTTCCATGACCGAAGCATTGACGGTCATGGTGGAAATCATACCGGTAAACAGGGCAAGGCAGCCCTTTACAGTGTCAATTGCGTCAAAGGTAAGCTCCTTG
>CAZCON010000181.1:0-4018 GCA_964500085.1 uncultured Lachnospiraceae bacterium | reverse complement strand
CTGCAAGCCAAGCGAGAACGCCTTTATCCTGAAAATCCAAGATTTTAAGACCGTCGGTGTCGAGTTCGTACTGATGAACATAGCCGTTTGTGTCATTCGGTCTGCAAACCGCCCACTCTTTGGCAAGAGCAATGCTTTCGGTCAGGTAAAAACCTTGTCCGTAGTCGTGTTTTTCCTCGCCTTTGCCGTATGCCGGTACTACGATTTTGTTAGGAGTACCGTGAAATAATTTAAGTTTTACCATTTTCATTTTTCCTCCTAAACACCTGCCCGTCCGGAAGGCGGGAACATCTTTTCAAGCAAAAAAGTAGTAAAAATATTTGCCCCAAATGTCCTGAAAATCCGTCATCCAAATCTTTTGAGCGAGTTGTTGTTTGTTCATATATAGCAACCGTCCTTTTCGTTTTTAGTCGGGGATATACTGCCCCATAACCTGCCTGCCTGCCGGCAGACAGTCCGCATGATACCGTGTTTCCTGTACCTTAAAACGGACTTCGCTATTTTTCTGGAATAAACTCCATAATATCGTCTGTTGTGCAATTCAAGGCAGCACAAACCTTGCCTAAGATTTCGGTTGTTACATCCTCATCTCTGCTCAATTTGTTAAGAGCGTATTTTGTAAGTCCTGCGGCTTCCTGCAAATCTTTCTTTTTCATATCTCTATCAAGCAGAATATGCCACAGTTTTTTATAACTAACTGCCATAGTTTCATTTCCTTTCTCTTGTACTGAGAGCAAGTACAAACATACATGATATATTATAACACAAATTTTCAAAATTACAATACTAATTCCCGAAATCTCAAACTTTTTCTCGTTTACTCGTTCCACAGACTGATACCGCACAGATAGAAAAACGTAACAGTACGCATAAAGTAAAAAAACGGCAGAGTCAACGTGTCATGATGACGCTGACTCTGCCCTTCGTTTTAATATTGTGGAATACCGCAGCCACAAATTTCATAATGTAAACGCCTATATCAAAATCTCTTCAACGGAAAGCTCCGGCTGTTCTGCCAGATTAACGAACTCCGTACCGCATAAAATAACCGGTCTGGAAAATTTCTGCATATTAATCATCACAATCTGACCTTCTCTTCCGTCACTCAGACGCACCCAGTTCCGTATATAGGTCTGTACAATGTTTTCCATGAACACAAGAATATACTCCGGGTCAAACATCGTAAGTCCTTCCTTCTCAAACATCTCAATAACCTTAAACGGACAAAGTGCCCCGCGATATACACGGGCGGCCGTCATGGCATCATAGACATCTGCAATTGCCACCATCTTTGCATATTTGTCTATCTGGTTTCCCTTTAAGCCCAGCGGATAACCGGAGCCGTCATAACGCTCATGATGCATCAGGGCGGCATTCTGCACATTGATATTGAACCGGGCTTCAAACAAAATATTATAGCCCTCCATCGGATGGGTTTTAATCAAATCATATTCTTCATCTGTCAGCCTGCCAAGCTTCTTTACAATCTTTTCCGGAATCCGCAGCTTTCCGATATCGTGCAGCAAACCGCACACGGTAGCAATCTCCTTTTCCATCCGGGACATCTTCATCCAATCTGCAAATACATTGCAAATCAATGCCACATTCATGCAGTGATTGAAGGTGCTGTCATCATAGTCCCGAAGATTGTGCAGAATATCAAACAGGTGAATTCCCCCTCTGGTCCCCTCCAGCATACTTGTCGCCTGCTGACACAGCTCAGAAATACCGATTTTCTGGGACTGTGTTGAAAGGATATCCTGAAAGGTCGTCTCTAAACGCTTTACCTCTTTTTCATAACCTTCCTTAAATGCCTTGTACTCCGGCGTTTCCTTCACTCTGGAGTGAGCGTAAATCTGCTGCACGGCAGGGTTACTCGGCACAGCCACAACCTCGTCCTTCACATAGACAGAATAAATACTGTGAAATGCAAGCTTTGTAATATTCTCATCGTTCAATACTGTGTCCTTGGTAAGCACCAGAATATTACTGGCATTATGGACATCCTTTGCCACTACCATACCCGGTACCAGTGATGATATTTTAACTCTTTTCACCAAGCCACCTCCTCATTTGTGCCAAAGGCACTAGTACAAATTCTTTATCTTAAATTCCTTTTCAGCCTCTCTCCGCTGATCTTTTTTTGCTATGGATTCCCGCTTATCATACAGCTTTTTTCCCTTCGCCAGTCCGATTTCCACCTTTACCAGACTTCCCTTTAAGTAAACGGAAAGCGGAACAAGCGTATATCCCTTTTGTGCAATTTCTCCGGAAAGCTTATAAATTTCGCGCTTATGCAGCAAAAGCCTGCGTACCCGCAACGGATCCTTATTGAAAATATTTCCCTTTTCATACGGGCTGATGTGCATTCCATAAACATACACCTCTCCCGCCTCAATCCGGATAAAAGACTCTTTAATACTGCATCTTCCCATTCTTAAGGACTTTACCTCCGTACCGAACAATTCAATGCCGGCCTCATATTTGTCCTCAATAAAATAATCAAAATATGCTTTTTTATTATTTGCAATCATCTTGACTGCCTGTTTTTTCTCTGCCATACGTTTCCCCTTTATATCACTACTATCAGTTTACCGCAAAACAAGCAAAAAATCAATGGTTTTTAACATTTTATCCACTCCTGCAATTCTGATTTTTACCTTCTGCCCCAGCTGATATACCTTATGAGTACGTTCTCCCTCCAGACAATACCGTTCTTCATCAAAGAAATAGTAATCGTCTTCCATGCTCGAAAGCCGCACCATACCCTCTACCGTATCCGGAAGCTCCACATACATACCGTAATTTGTAATGCCGGACACCAATCCCTCAGCTTCCATTCCAATGCGCCGTTCCGCAAACTCGCATTTCTTCATTTTTTCAAGCTCACGTTCTGCATCTGCCGCAGTACGTTCCGTTTTGGAAGAATGCTCTGCCACCTCCGGAAGAATTTTACGGTAATGAGCCCGCCGTCCGTCATTTAAGGTTCCCCTTAAATTTTCCTTGATAATGCGATGAATCTGTAAGTCCGGATAACGGCGAATCGGAGACGTGAAATGACAATAATACTTGGTTGCCAGGCCAAAATGTCCTTCGCATTCTACACGGTATTTTGCCTGTTTCATGGCACGCAGCGTCAGTCTTGCAATCAGTGCCTCCTCCGGAGTTCCGTCGCACCTTTCCAAAAGACTCTGCAGCACCTTTGGATGCGGCGCATTTTTTGATCCACGCAGATAATAACCGAAATTCTGAATCAGTACACCCAGTCTCTGAATTTTTTCCTCCTCCGGGCTTTCATGTACACGATAGACAAACGGTACCTCCTGCCAGAAAAAATCCTCTGCCACCGTTTCATTTGCCGCAAGCATAAAGTCCTCAATCATTCTGGTCGCATCATTCCGCTCATACGGCTTAATTTCAAGCGGTGCTCCCTTTTCGTCCAAAATAATCCTGCTTTCTGCAAAATCAAAATTGATTGCTCCTCTGGCCATTCTCCGTTTTCTTAACAGACCGGAAACCTTTGCCATCAGAAGAAGCATCGGATAGATTTCTCCGTATTCTGCTTCCAGCTCTGCCTTTTTTTCTTCTTCTGCCGAAAGAAGGGCTGCCACCTCCGTATAAGAGGTACGTCGGCTGACATGAATGACCGTTTCTGCCAGACGATGTCCGATGACTGCTCCCTCCTCATTTAACTCCATGATACAGGACAAAGCCAAACGATCCTCTCCCGCATTTAATGAACAAATACCATTTGACAGTCTGTGCGGCAGCATCGGCACAACACGATGAATCAGGTACACACTGGTTCCCCGTTTTTTTGCCTCTTGATCTAACGGCGCATCCTCTTTCACATATTCCGTTACATCCGCAATATGCACTCCGAGCACATATCCGTTGGCTGTTCTGCGAAGCGACACTGCATCATCGAGATCCTTGGCATCCTCGCCATCGATAGTAATCATAACCTCATTCCGTAAATCCAGCCGTCCCTCACACTCACAGGCAGAAATTCTTTCCG
>CAZCON010000180.1:0-4022 GCA_964500085.1 uncultured Lachnospiraceae bacterium | reverse complement strand
ATACTGGGTATACAATGGTTCCATGCGTCTCTCCATTCTCTTCATAAATGCCGAATTTGCGGAAGCGCGAGTATCGGTCTTCCAGCAGATGGACGGTATTTTTTTTCAGAAGCTCTCTTAAATCCGTAACTAATTGCTGTCGGATACTGTCACAGGTTTTAGAAAATGCGTCAAAGTGTTCCGGAATGACGGTTTCTGCGACTCCGAAATTTTTCATGTCATCCGCAGTAATGCGGAGGCATTGTGCGGCATCCTCCGCTCTGGAGGCATCTTTCCAGAGAATACTTGCACAGCCCTCTGGGGAAATCACAGAATACACGGCATTTTCCAGCATATAGACACGGTCTGCGGAGCAAAGCGCCAAAGCGCCGCCGCTTCCGCCTTCGCCGATGACAATGGAGATGGTGGGAGTCTTAAGTCCCAGCATTTCCATAATGTTTTCTGCAATGGCTTCTCCCTGTCCGCGCTCTTCGCCGTCTGCACCGCAGAAGGCACCCTGCGTATCAACAAAGCAAATTACGGGGCGATGAAACTTTTCAGCCTGTTTCATCAGGCGCAGCGCCTTACGATAGCCCTCAGGCTTTGGACAGCCAAAATTGGTATGCATACGGGAGGCTATGTCGGTTCCCTTTTCAATGGCAATGTAGGTTATCGGAATATCCTCCAGATTTCCAATACCGGAGACAATCGCGGCATCCTCAGCGAAGCGGCGGTCCCCGTGAAGCTCAATCCGGTCGGTAAAGAGCTCATTGATATAAGCAATGGCGGTTGGTCTGCCATTCTGACGTGTTTTTTTCAGCTTTTCATAAGGTGTCATCCTGCAGCTCGCTCCTTTCTGTGAAGCTTTAAGATGGTGGTCAGAGTGTCATTTAGTTCCCGGCGCGGGACAATGGCATCCGCAAATCCATGTTCTAAAATAAACTCTGCACTCTGAAAATTGTCCGGAAGCCTGGCACTTGTTGTCTGTTCCACAACGCGCCGTCCGGCAAAGCCAACCAGTGCATTCGGCTCAGCAAGGATGATGTCGCCCTGCATTGCAAAGGAGGCGGTAACACCGCCGGTAGTCGGGTCGGTCAGAACGGTAATATAGAGGTTTCCCGCAGCAGAGTGTTTCTTTACGGCAGCGCTGCATTTTGCCATCTGCATCAGGGAGATAATACCCTCCTGCATACGCGCGCCGCCGGAGGCGGTAAAGCCGATGACAGGAAGCTTATGCTCGGTTGCGTACTCAAAGGTACGGGTAATCTTTTCGCCGACGACAGATACCATACTTGCCATCATAAAGCGGGAATCCATGACAAAAATGGCGCATGGATATCCGCCAATCGCAGCATGCCCGCAAATAACTGCATCTTCCTCTCCGGTGCTGTCGGCAGCTTTTTTCAGCTTGTCGGCGTAGCCCGGAAATTCCAAAAAATCCACACTGGTTAAGCCTGTAGCAAATTCCTGAAAGCTTTTTTTGTCTACGACCTGATAAATGCGCTCTCTGCCGCTGATGCGAAGGTACTTTCCGCATTCCGGGCAGATGTAGCGGCTTTTTCGAAGCTCCTTTACCGGAAATTCCTTTTTACAGGAGGGACACGGAAGCTTTTCCAGAGAAAATGCCGCAATCCATTTGTCAAAAATCATATCTTTGCCTCCTCTGATGAAAAGATGGCGAAAGAAAACTCTGCGGAAACGCACAGTTTTCCGTTTACTCTGCCCGTGCCCTTTGCCCAATAAAACGGTCCTTTGCTTTTTAAGATGGAGCACTTGGTTTCAAATACATCTCCCGGCTTTACCGGATTCTTAAAACGAACCTTTTCAAGACCGGTAAACAGGGTGGTGATATTGCCACCCTGCGCCTGCTCTGCTAAAAGGACACAGGCAGACTGTGCCAGAATCTCACACTGGATCACGCCAGGAACAATCGGATTGCCCGGAAAATGACCCTTTAGGAAAAACTCCTCCCCGGTTATTTCCTTTTTTCCATAAGCAACACCGTCTCGTACCTCTGCTTCATCGATGAGAAGCATCGGGTCACGGTGCGGAAGGAGCTTCATTAACTCTTCTTTTTTCATGCTTACTACCTCGCTTATTTTACGCGACAAAACGCGATGCAGGCGTTATGACCGCCAAAGCCGAGAGAGGTGGAAATGGCAGTCGTAACCTCAGTTTTCAGAGCCGTACACGGCAGATAGTTCAAATCGCAGACCGGGTCCGGACTTGTCAGATTGATGGTAGGTGGTAAAATACCTGTTTCCAATGCCTTGACGCAGGCAATCGCCTCTGCGGCACCTGCGGCACCTAGCATATGTCCGGTCATGGACTTGGTGGAGCTGATTTTTATGTCCCTGACAGCCTCACCGAAGACAAGCTTGAAGGCTTTGGTTTCAGTAGCGTCGTTTAACGAAGTACCTGTACCGTGGGCGTTGATATAGAAGGAATCAGGGCGGTATTCTACACCGGCAAGTGCTTTTTCGATTGCCCTTGCAGTGTAGGCAGCTTCCGGGTCCGGGGCGGTAACGTGATGTGCGTCACAGGTAGCGCCATAGCCGCATACCTCCGCATAGATTCTGGCACCGCGGGCCAGCGCATGCTCATATTCTTCCAGAATAAGTGCCGCGGCACCTTCACCGATGACAAAGCCGGCACGGCGGCTGTCAAACGGAAGCGAAGCCTCGTCCGGGTTGGTTGCCTGTGAAAGCGCCATACAGTTTACAAAGCCTGCCACACAGAGCGGATTGATGGAAGCCTCGGAGCCGCCGCAGATGGCAGCGGTAAGATAGCCGTCCTTGATGGCGCGGTAGGCTTCGCCGACGGCAGTGGTGCCGGTGGCGCAGGCAGTAGACATGGACATGGTATTGCCATGCGCGTGAAAACGGATGGCAATCTGACCGGAGGCAATGTTAATAATCATCTTGGGAACAAACTGTGGGGAAACCTTTTTAGGTCCTCCTGCAAGAAGCCCTGCATGATTCTCCAAGGTGGTATCAATGCCACCTACACCAGAGCCGAAATAAACACCGAGCTCTTCCTCTGCGACCGTACCTGCAATACCGGAATCCTGCATTGCCTCGTCTGCGGATACGAGCGCGTATTGCGTGTAAAGGTCGGTTTTGCGAATCGTTCCCTTGTCTAATACCACGGACGGGTCAAAGCTTTTTACCTCTGCGGCAAGCTTACACTTGGAGTCCGCGGTGTCAAAGCGGGTAATCGGAGCAATGCCGTTTACGCCGTGAATCAAGCCGCTCCAGAAGTCGGAAACATTATTTCCGATGGGGGTCACTGCGCCAAGACCGGTTACAACAACTCTTCTCATAAAATTCCTCCTACATGGCGAGTCCGCCGTCGATACGGATGACTTCGCCGGTAATGTAATTTGCCATATCGCTGGAAAGGAACAGCACAAGGTTTGCAATCTCCTCCGGCTGTGCAAAGCGCTTTAGCGGAATGGAAGAAAGCAGTGCTTCATTTTCTGCAAAGGCAGTGGTCATGGAGGTGCTGACAAAGCCGGGTGCGACTGCATTACAGCATATACCGCGCCCTGCGACCTCCTTTGCTACAGATTTTGTAAAACCGATGATACCTGCTTTGGAAGCAGAATAATTAGTCTGCCCGGCATTTCCCATCAGACCTGAAATGGAACTGATGTTAATAATTTTTCCGGAGCGTTTCTTTATCATCACCGGATATACCTGCTTTACGGTGTTATAGGCACCAACCAGATTGATGTCAATCACAGAGGAAAATTCCTCCGGCTTCATGGCAAGCAGCAGCTTATCTTTGGTAATTCCTGCATTGTTTACAAGAATATCAACAGTGCCAAAGTCGGCAAGAATTTCTTGAAAGACCTCGCCTGTTTTGGCAAAATCAGAAATATCGCACCGGTAAGCCTTTACTTTTGTACCAAAGCTGCCAAGGTAAGAAACGGTTTCCTCTGCCGCATCTATGATTTCTGCGTACAGAATTGCTACTTCTGCGCCGCTTTTACAGAATGACTCGCAGATAGCGCGGCCGATGCCGCGGTAACCGCCGGTAAC
>CAZCON010000179.1:0-4042 GCA_964500085.1 uncultured Lachnospiraceae bacterium | reverse complement strand
CGAGGAAAAGATGCAGCGTGCCAAGGACTTTAAGATTATCTATGGCGTGGAAGCTTATCTGGTGGACGATGTGTTAGAGCCGGTACGGGATAGTAAAGGACAGACGTTGGATGGCAGATTTGTTGTATTTGACATTGAAACGACAGGATTTGGTGCAGAGCATGACAAAATCATTGAAATTGGTGCGGTAAAGGTAGAAAATGGCAGGATTCGCGACCGGTTTTCTGCTTTTGTCAATCCGAAGGTGCCGATTCCACCACGGATTGAGGAACTGACAGGAATTAAGGATTCTATGGTTATGGATTCTCCGGACATTGCGGAGGTTTTACCACAGTTTTTAGCGTTTTGTAAGGATGCTGCCTTAGTCGCGCACAACGCCTCCTTTGATACTGGGTTTATTCGCGCAAACGCAGAGCGGCTGGGGCTTTTTTATGATTTTACGGTGGTGGATACGGTAGGGCTTGCAAGAGCACTTTTACCGGGGCTTGGTCGTTTTAAGCTGGATGTGGTTGCAAGAGAGCTTGGTGTTTCTTTGGAAAATCATCATCGTGCTGTGGATGATGCGAAAGCAACGGCTGATATTTATGTAAAATTTCTGGCAATGCTCAAGGAACGGGGCGTGGCAACCTTAGACGAGGTAAATGCCGTGTGTAAGCCAACACCGGAAATGATTAAAAAAATGCCGACCTACCATGCTATTATTCTTTGTCGGAACGAGGCAGGACGTATCAATTTGTATCGTTTGATTTCACTCTCCCACATTGAGTATTATGCAAGGCGGCCGCGGATTCCAAAGAGTCTGTTTCTGGAGAATAGAGAGGGATTGCTGATTGGCTCTGCCTGCGAGGCGGGAGAGCTATATCAGGCAATTTTGCGTGAGTCACCGCAAAATGAGATTGAGCGGCTTTGTGAGTTTTATGATTATTACGAAATTCAGCCGCTTGGCAATAACCGTTTTATGATTGCGGATGAAAAGCATGAAAATATTAAGTCTGATGAGGACTTGATTGCCATCAATAAAAAGATTATAGCACTGGGGGAGAAGTATCATAAGCCGGTGGCGGCAACCTGTGACGTGCATTTCCTAAATCCGGAGGACGAGGTTTACCGCCGTATTATTATGTCCTGCAAGGGCTTTGCGGATGCGGATAATCAGGCTCCGCTTTATTTCCGTACCACGGAGGAAATGCTTGCGGAGTTTTCTTATCTTGGGAAGGAAAAGGCAGAGGAGGTAGTGCTTGATAATCCGGAAAAGATTTCCGCCATGATAGAACGGGTCTGCCCGATTCATCCGGACAAGTGTCCGCCGGTCATTGAGGATTCCGATAAGACGCTTCGTAAGATTTGTTATGACAAGGCACATTCGATGTACGGAGAGGTGCTGCCGGAGATAGTAGAAAGTCGTCTGGAGCATGAGTTAAATTCCATTATTAAGAATGGCTTTGCCGTAATGTATATTATTGCCCAGAAGTTAGTTTGGAAGTCCAATGAGGACGGGTATCTGGTAGGCTCCAGAGGGTCGGTCGGTTCTTCCTTTGTGGCAACGATGTCCGGTATTACCGAGGTAAATCCGCTGCCGGCGCACTATTATTGCACGGAATGCTTTTTTTCGGACTTCGATTCCGAGGAAGTAAAGGATTGCCAGAAACGGGGCTTATCCGGCTGCGATATGCCGGATCGTGTGTGTCCGAATTGTGGGAAACCGCTCATAAAGGATGGACATGATATTCCGTTTGAAACCTTTCTTGGGTTTTACGGTGACAAGGAACCGGATATCGACTTGAATTTTTCCGGAGAATATCAGGCAAAGGCACATGACTATACGGAGGTCATTTTCGGAAAAGGACAGACCTTCCGGGCAGGGACGATAGCAACGCTGGCGGACAAAACCGCATATGGCTATGTGTTAAAGTACAATGAAGAGCATGGAATCACGATGCGAAAGGCGGAGATAGAGCGGATTTCCTCTGGATGTGTAGGGGTAAGACGTTCTACGGGGCAGCATCCGGGCGGCATTATCGTGCTTCCAATCGGACATGAGATTTATAAATTTACTCCGGTGCAGCGTCCGGCAAATGATATGACGACAAAGACCGTGACAACGCATTTTGATTACCATTCCATTGACCATAACCTGTTAAAGCTTGATATTCTCGGACACGATGACCCGACCATGATTCGTCGTCTGGAGGATTTAACGGGGATTGATGCAAAAACCATACCGTTAGATGATAAGAGGATTATTTCCCTTTTCTCTTCCACAGAGGCGCTTGGAATCACGCCGGAGGACATTGGTGGCTGTGATTTGGGCAGTCTTGGACTTCCGGAGCTTGGTACGCCGTTTGTAATGCAGATGCTGCGTGATACAAAGCCGCAGAGCTTTTCGGATATGATACGTATTTCCGGGCTGTCCCACGGTACGGATGTATGGTTAAACAATACCCAGGTGCTCATTCAGGAGGGCAAGTGTACCCTGTCGAATGCTATCTGTACCAGAGATGATATTATGACCTTCCTTATTTATCAGGGGGTGGAAAACGGTCTTGCCTTTAAAATCATGGAAAGCGTGCGAAAGGGAAAGGGACTGACACCGGAAATGGAGGACGCTATGATTGCACAGGGCATTCCGGACTGGTATATCTGGTCCTGTAAGCAGATTAAGTATATGTTTCCGAAAGCACATGCCTGTGCTTATGTTATGATGGCGTTCCGTGTGGCACATTTTAAAATTTACTATCCGCTTGCTTATTATGCGGCGTATTTTGGTATCCGTGCGAAAGCCTTTAGCTATGAAACAATGTGTCTCGGAAAAGAGGTACTGGAGCGTAATATGAAGGAAATCAAACGAAAGATGGAAGCCAAAACCGCTTCTCCGAAGGATGAGGACGCTTATGAAGATATGAAAATTGTGCAGGAAATGTATGCAAGAGGCTTTCACTTTATGCCGATTGATTTGTTTACCGCAAAGGCGCATGCGTTCCAGATTATTGACGGGAAACTGATGCCGTCTTTTGACAGTATTGATGGTGTAGGAGAAAAGGCGGCAGAGCAGATAGAGGAAGCGGCAAAGGATGGTCCGTTTTTATCGAAGGATGATTTTAAAAACCGCTGTAAAATCAGTCAGACGATTGCAGACCAGATGGGGGATTTGGGGCTTCTTGGTGATATCCCGGAATCAAATCAGATGTCCCTGATGGATTTGTTTTCGATGTAGGAAAGGGGGGATTGAGATATAATAGTGACAAGCTTAAGAAAGCCTTATAAATAGGGTGTTTCAGAGGTTAGTCCATCTATATTATTTTTATCAGTTACGGGAAAATCGGTGAAGAAAGGCACCGGTAAAACTGAATGTGAAACCAAGTGTGGGTAGGGACTACACCATCTTAAGCTCTGACTTCGAGAAGAAGTTGGTTTGGGATGGTGTAATTTTTTACCCTTCCGGTGCGTGGTTGCATCGGAGCAAGGAGTGGCGCATTTCTCTAAGTTTGGTCACTTGTAAGGGAAATGCCCAGAAAGGAGGGTATGCGTGAGAGTGGGGATTTTTTGCTGAACGACCCTCCAAAAATGGCGGGTCGTTCAACCTGCCTTGAATGGTTAAATAAAGAATACGAAAAGATTTTGGAACATTATAAACAGGGATATGAGAGAATCAAGAATACAGCGGTTACAATAAAAAATGACTCTGCAAAATCATACAATATGACCGTTTAAGAAAGGAACTATTTGTACGAATTTAACTGAAAGGTAACTTAAATAAATATATCTACCGGATACTATATTTGTTTTTGTTATAAAGGAAAAATATAGTATACGAAAGGTATAAAATATACAAGAACGTGATTTTGCAGAACAAGGAGTTCAATGATGAGTTTAACCCCCAAAGAAACCAACAACATTTCGTATGTATTTTACCGTTAGAATGAACAGACCGATTGACAAAAACAAAGATTTTATTTCTCCGGATTTCTTTGAAATGACTATGTGTGGAGAGTCAATGCAGCGAATGCAGTAAATATTTTCGGGTACACAAACTATATACCTG
>CAZCON010000178.1:0-4044 GCA_964500085.1 uncultured Lachnospiraceae bacterium | reverse complement strand
GGGTATACCTTTGACGGCTGGTATGGTGATGCGGAGTTTACAATGCCGGTCAGTGCGATAGCTGCAACAGAAACGGGAAATAAGACCCTGTATGCGAGATTTACAGAAGACAAAACAGATTTGGATTTGACACCGACACCAACGCTAACGCCGACGTCAACACCGACACCGGGTCCTACAAAAGCAATAGAGAATGACACGGTAGTGAATACAAATAGTAAAAACTCTGAAACAAATTTTGGAGTGGGAGCGTCTGTTTTAATTATAGCGTTGGGAATAATAACAGTAGTAGTGGTGGCAGCGTTAGTTCGTCAGGTAGTAAGAAAACGGAAGAAAAAGTAAGGAAAAAATAAGGATTGGAAAAATGTAAAAAAGGCTTACAAAAAAATTTTGAATGTGCTATAATCCATACTCGGAAAAAGAAATGATGTAAGCTTAGATGTAAATCCAGCAAAACAAATGCGTGTAATCTAAAGTAGTAAAACTACAAAGATTACACGCTTTTTTTCGTGCAGGCAAAGTGAGCATAGAAGAGATTTTCGGAAGCACGCTTCCGAAAATCTCTGATTATGCGAACGCGCCCACGACTGAGTGTCCGAAGGACACGAAGGTCCACAACGTCCGGTGGACGTTGGTACTGGACGGACCGAAACGGAGTGTAGACGTGGTGGAGCGCGAAGCGCGAGCCTGCACGGACAAGAGAAAATGATAAGGAGAATGTTATGAAGCAAGAAAAAAACGAAACAATGAAACAAAACAAAATGGCGACCATGCCGGTGAAGAAACTCATGATTACCATGGCGATACCGATGGTTATTTCCATGATGCTACAGGCGGTATATAACATCGTGGACAGTGCCTTTGTGGCGAATATGAAGGAAAACGGTGAGTTTGCCTTAAATGCCCTGACGCTGGCGTTTCCGGTACAGATGTTAATGGTGGCGGTAGGAATCGGTACGGGTGTAGGTGTAAATGCTCTTTTGTCAAAGAGTCTGGGACAGGGAGATACGGAGAAGGCGAGCCGGACTGCGGGAAACGGTGTGTTTTTAATGCTTGTGATTTATGTGGTGTTTGCATTGTTTGGAGTGTTTGGTGTGGATGTCTATGTGGCATCCCAGACGAAGAATGCAGTGATTGCAGAGATGACGACGGATTATCTGCGTATCTGCTGTGTGTGGTCCTTCGGTATTTTGTTCTTCTCGCTGTATGAGAAGGTGTTACAGGCAAGCGGGAAAAGCATGTATTCGACCATTGCACAGATTACGGGAGCAGTGGTGAATGTAGTGCTTGACCCGATTATGATATACGGACTTTTGGGCTTTCCGGAGCTTGGGGTGAAGGGGGCAGCCTATGCGACAGTGGTTGGACAGATTGCCTCTGCGCTGTGCGAACTTGTGTTGCATTTAAAGGCAAACAAAGAAATCAAAAACGGGCTCCGGTATTTGAAGCCGTCCGGAACTATCATCAAGGGAATTTATTTTATCGGCTTTGCCGCCATTGTTGCCCAGGCACTCATGTCGGTAATGACATATCTGCTGAATATTATCTTTGGAACGCTGGATGAAACGGTCGTAACCGCTTACGGCTTATATTATAAAATCCAACAGTTTATCCTGTTTGCCGCATTCGGGTTGCGGGACGCTATTACGCCGATTGTGTCCTTTAATTACGGAATGGGAAGTAAGGAACGGGTAACGGCTGGCATAAAGTATGGAATCCTGTATACGCTTGTTCTTATGCTTGTGGGCACAGTAGGTCTGGAGCTTTTTGCGGAGCCGTTTGCCGGTCTTTTCGATCTGTCAGGCAAAACAAAGGAGCTTTGTATTTCTGCCATTCAGATTATTTCCGTAAGCTTTGTGTTTGCGGGAGCTAATATTTCGTGTCAGGGAATTTTTCAAGCGCTGGATGGCGGCGTAGAATCGTTAGTCATTTCCCTATGCAGACAATTTTTGTTTGTAATTCCGGTCGCCTATGTATTTTCAAAGATTGTTCTGTCCGGAAGCGCGCAGACATGGCTGGTATGGTTGGTATTTCCGATTGCGGAGGCGCTTTCTGTAGCGGTGTCGATACTTTTCATGAAGCAAATTTATCGAAAAAAGATACAGGTGATAGGATAAGCACATACTTCGGACGGAGGAATTACGCATGGAAATATTTCACAAAAAGGAAGGGTGTTTGTTTGGACAAAACGACGAAAATAGAATGCAGGAGCTATTTTTTTCTTACCAAAAGCTTTTTTTGGCTTAAAATAAAGGAGCAACCCGTAGAAGTAACAGAAGGCAGGTAGAAAATGAAAAGAGTGAAAGCGGCGTGTATTACGCAGACGTTACATTTCATGCTTAAGGAGGATGTCGGACAGGCATATGCGGCAAAGCTTGTGGAGGAAGAGGTGAAAAAGTACAAGGAACAGCTTGACAGAAAGAAAATGAACTATAAAATTCTTTCGGAAAAAACACAGGCAGACGGGTCTGTTGTTATGGAGATTAAGAAGCAGTACAGCACATCTCCGGTGGGAAATTATTTGGATTAGAAGTAAAAGGTTGGGCGTGCAGTTATCCGGGTGATGACTGCACGTTTTTACGTGAACTAAAAGTGAGGTTATAAAATATTTGGAAGTTGAATTTTCGGAAAGGAAAAAACAAAGCAAGTTTATGTATCCCTCCTGTTTTGATGGGTATGCTACCTTACAGAACAAAACAAAGCAGAAGAAGGTGCAGGCAATCCGGGAAAGGCAGAACGCAGCAGAGGAACGGAGATTAAAGGCTGCCAGAAGGGCAATGGAACATCGGATGGTGTTTACGATTAACGGGGAGGATGAGGCAGAGGTAGAAAAGGCAATCAGGGGATAGTATCGGGGGGAAATGATTCTGTCGTTTGAAAAAAGAGCAGGTTATAATTCGGACAGAATGAAAAGAAGGGTGTTCTGTCTGTTTTTGTTTTTAAAGAGGAAAATCTGATTGTGATACGAAAGGAAAAATGATATAATAGGGAATCAAAGTTCCAGTGATGGTATATGAAGTCAATTTTTGCTGTTGTTTGAAGAAAAGTAGAAAAGGTGAAAATGTATGAAGAAGATTTTATGCTCTACAGGAGCAATTATCGGATTACGGAACGGGAGAGATTATAAGTTGTTGGATTGAGGACTTTACGGGCTTTTGTAAGAGACAGTGGAAGGAATTTGATTATAAGCTGTTGGACGGAGAATGTTTGCAGGAAGTTCAAGCACGAAATATTGCAGCACTGAAGGATGTGTTAAAGCGGCATGAGGGAAAGAATATTGTGATAGGCAGTCACGGAACGGCGTTGAGTACGATTATTAATTATTACGATAAGTCCTTTGAATATACGCAGTTTGAAAAAATCCGGTCGCTGATGCCGTGGGTGGTGCAGTTTTGTTTTGAAAATGAGGAATGTGTGGAAATTCGGAAGTACAATTTATTTGAACACTAAGGCGGAGACGATTACAGGCACCGGATAGGATGGAGGTTTGAAATGAAAATTTTTTTGTCAGACATGGAAAAGATGATGAAACCTTTCGTGGCGGTTGGAGCAGTCATGGTCTGGTGCCGGAAGGTGTGGAACAGGCAAAACAGCTGGCAAATTATTTTGGTGAAAAGAAAGAGGAATATGGTATTACAGGGATAGTTTCCAGCGATTTGCCGCGCGCAAAGGAAACGGCGGATATTCTGGCTTTGGAATTGGATTTGCCGGTGGTGACGGATGAGAGACTTTGGGAGGCAGATAACGGAAGCTTAGCAGGAATGGCAAATGCAGAGGCGTTAGAGAAGTACCCCGGATTGTTTTTTAGTACATTAAAACCGGACGAGTGTTATCCAAACGGAGAGAGTCCGATGCAGTTTTTTTCACGAATAAAGACATGGTTTGAAGTGTTCTTAAAAGAGTGCAAGAATGTGAAAGGAAATGTTTTGGTAGTAACGCACGGCGGAGTGATCAATGTAGTGTATCATTTGGTAACGGGCATGGAATGGAGTAATGCAAAGAAATCCGTTCCGGTAGGAAATTGCAGTGTGCATGTACTGGATG
>CAZCON010000177.1:0-4070 GCA_964500085.1 uncultured Lachnospiraceae bacterium | reverse complement strand
ATCATACCCGCATCGGAGCAGAGATTTTGCAGAATATGACGGAAATTCCGGAGCTGAAGGTGGGAGCACACTGGCATCATGAATTGTATGACGGGACAGGATATCCGGACGGATTAAAGGGAAATGTGATTCCGGAAACAGCACGAATCATCGGTGTTGCAGATGCTTATGATGCGATGACCTCCAAACGGAGCTATCGTGACATTTTGCCGCAGGAGGTAGTAAGAGAAGAGTTTGAGAAGGGACTGGGAACGCAGTTTGATCCCTATTTTGCACGGATTATGCTGGAGATGATAGAGGAGGATAAGGAGTATCGTATGCATGAGGGAGCGGAAAACATGCTTTTTCCGGGAAAACCGCCGGAAAACTGAATCATACCGGGGAAAACGGTAGAAAAATGACGCTTGCGCGGAAGGAAAGAGTGTGTTACACTATTCGCAATGAAGTAGTAGAAAAATGCGGTGAACAGCCGAAGAAACGGAGATTATCATGGTAAAAGAACTGATTACAAAAATTCAGAAAACGAATGCGCCGATTGTGGTGGGACTGGACCCGATGCTTTCCTATGTGCCGTCGCAGGTGAAGGAAAAGGCATTTGGAGAATTTGGCGAGAGCTTAGAGGGTGCGGCAGAGGCAATCTGGCAGTTTAATAAGGCGATTGTGGATGCGACCTATGATTTGATACCGGCGGTGAAGCCACAGGTCGCAATGTATGAGCAGTTCGGGATTCCGGGGCTTATGGTATTTAAAAGGACGGTAGACTATTGTAAGGAAAAGGGACTGGTCGTGATTGGCGATATTAAGCGCGGTGACATCGGTTCTACCTCAGAGGCCTACGCGGTAGGACATTTGGGAAAGGTGACAGTTGGAAGCAAGACCTTCTATCCGTTTGATGAGGATTTTGTTACGGTGAATCCGTACCTTGGCAGCGACGGTGTAAATCCGTTTATTAAGATTTGTAAGGAAGAGAATAAGGGGCTGTTTCTTTTGGTAAAGACCTCTAATCCGTCCAGTGGAGAGTTTCAGGATCGTCTGATTGACGGCAGGCCGCTTTATGAGTATGTGGGCGAAAAGGTGGCTGCATGGGGGGCAGACTGCATGGATGGCGAATACAGTAACATTGGTGCTGTGGTAGGCGCGACCTATCCGGAAATGGGAAAGGTACTGCGTAAGCTTATGCCAAAGAGTTTTATTCTCGTGCCGGGCTACGGCGCACAGGGCGGAAAAGCAGCTGACCTTGTACATTACTTTAATGAAGACGGTCTTGGCGCTATCGTAAATTCCTCCCGCGGTATTATTGCGGCATATAAGCAGGAGGCATACGCAGGCTTTGGCGAAGCGAATTTTGCAGATGCGTCCAGACAGGCAGTGCTGGATATGCGTGAGGATATTGCGGGCGCGCTTGCAGCAAAATAAAGACAGAAAGCAAAACTATAACGGGATAAATCACGCTTGCGATTTTTTTGTTTTTTTAAAAAAGAGAAGCATTACTATGACACAAAATAGTATCGGTAACAGATAGTGCTTGTAGCGTGCATAATAGCCGGAAACAGCGCCCCAGTTGTCCTGAAGGAAGTAACCGAAGGATAATAGGGCGCTGTTCCATATGGTGATGCCGAGCAGGGAATAAGGAAAGTAAACGGAGGGCGTTTGTCCTGCTGCGCCTGCTACAAAGGCAATATAGGTACGGCAAAGCGGGATAACCCTGCCGATACAGACTGCACCGGCACCATATTTTGCAAATTTGGCGCTGGAGGCTTCAATGGCTTTTTTGCTTTTTGGAAACCGAGTAACGAGCTTTGTTAAAATGGTATCTCCTCCGAGTCTGCCAATCAGATAGCAAATGCCGGTGCCGAGCAGTCCTGCAAGAACGGAAAGTGGGAGCAGAAGAAAAAAGGAGATATTTTCTGCTCTTGCCATTGCACCGGAAAAAGGGAGCACCAGCTCACTGGAAATCGGGAAACAGGCATATTCTAAAAAGATAATAAGAATCATGGCAAAGATGCCGTAATGGTCAAAAAGTGATAAAATAGTTTCCATGAAGATTCTCTCCGCTGTCTCATACATTATTTTTTCATAAATCGTTTCATTAGGTCAAATTTGGCACGCTCTGCCGGGGACAAATCAGCCATCAGTGTAGAAATCAAAAAGGCACTTTCTTCTTTGGTAAATTGAATGCCAAGCGCTTTCATGCGCTGTTGGGCTTTTAATAAAAGCGGTAATGCAGCATCTCCGGAAAGCGTATTCGCGTCTGCTACAATTTCCATAATAAGCGATTGCTTTGCGGGAGAAAGCTTTTGATATTCGGGATAGGTTTTTAAGGATTCCGGATTCATAGAAACTCCTTTTTACTTGTTATCTGCTAACAACTTATGCAACGGGGCTAATCCGTATTCATAAGCCGGAGGTAAATCTCCTTCTGCTCTGGCGTCATAAAAGCGTAAAGACTGTCGTAGAGAGTATCCGAAGTGTTTTGCTGCGCCCCGGCAGGGGAAGCGTTCGTGTAAGCCTGCTGTGCTTCGGCAGAAGAAGCGGTTGTGGAAGCCTGCTGTGATTCGTCAGAAGAAGCAGTTGTGTAAGCTTGCTGTGCTTCGGAAAGGGAAGTGGTAGGGAAATCTTGCTGCACTTCGGTAGCGGCAGGAGTGTCGGACCTATTTATCTGAGCGGCGGCGGGAATATCGGTCGTGCTTGTCTGCAGATGAGCGGAGGCATCCGGCGCATTTATCTGAGCGGCGGCAGGAATATCGGTCGCGCTTGTCTGTAGGTGAGTGGAGGCATCGGGCGCATTTGCCTGAGCGGCGGCAGGAGTGTCGGAAGATGTCATGCCGGCTTTGTTTGTACCAGAGAGATTGGATGCAGTAGTGCCGGCAGTGGAGACGTTCTGGAAGCCGGATGCAAACGAAGCAAGAAAATCCGGTGAAAGATTGCCCAAGGCAGAAAACATGTCCGGTGTTATGCCGCCTGTGCCGGAAAGACCGGAAAACAGTGCCGTCATACTGTCAAATGGGGAATTACCGCCGTTCCCAACAGCCGAGAACAATCCAGGAAGAAGGTCTTTGTAGGTATTATAAAATTGCATGCCCTGTAACAGACTAGCCAGCATGGACAAAAACGGCATGCGAAAAAGATTTCCGTAAAAAGACAGGGAGCGTAGCATACCTTCCTTGTCTGCAATCAGCGCACCCATGTTTTTAGGTGGTAATACAGTTGGGATGGGCGGCAGCTGCTTTAGTCTGGAAAGCTCCGTAAGATGGAATGCAAAGGACGCGAGCGGCTGGTAACCCTCCTGCAGACAGGGTAGAGCGGCAAATAGCAGAGCACCAAGCTCCGTGGAAGGAGGCAGCATTGGCGGAAACGGAGAATCCTGATTCATAATGTCTCCTTTCAAAGAACAGTCTGATTTCCATAAAGCTAAGGAAACGCGTTTGCAATACTATATGCAAAAAAGAGGGAAAAGAGAAGCAGAAAGTGTTTGTTGGATATCCATTATTTAGAATCTTCTTTTTTAACGGCAGCGAGCAGGGCTTTCAGACGGGTGAGTTCATCATTTTTTTCCTGTGCAAGAGGGATTTTAGTGGACTTTGCACAAAGAAAAAATTCCAAAAAGCAGATGGTTTTTTAGTGGACTTTGTACAAAAAGGAATGTAATGGAAAAAGTGTTTGAAAGCTGCATGGAGAAATCAGGAAGAAATTTTACTCAGGTTAAAATTTCAATTTTGAAAACTCCTTGACAAAATCAACCTTTCCTGCATATAATGAAGAAAGTAAGAAAAACGCAGTGAAGAAAAGAGTAGCGAAGACAGACGGCAACAGAGAGGAACAGTCATCGGCTGAAAACAGTTCCGGCAAAAGGTCTTTGTGAAGTGCATTTTGGAGCGGACGGGTGAGCGCAGCTTGCGGGTAGCCCTGTACGGTGGCAGCCGTTAGCATGCAGAGAGAACAAGGGGACGATAATGTGCCTTTTGTAAAAGATGAGTGGAACCGTGTATAAAACACCTCTTCAAAAGAAGAGGTGTTTTTTTCGCGTAAGCAAAGTGAGCATAAGCGTTTGCACGCATACGAAGTATGCG
>CAZCON010000176.1:0-4089 GCA_964500085.1 uncultured Lachnospiraceae bacterium | reverse complement strand
CGGAGTCTATATCTGCGATGAGTGTGTGGAATTGTGTGCAGAACTGGTAGAGGAAGAATTACAGCAGGATGAGCCGGAATTTGGGGCAGGGGAAGATGGAATCCACCTGCTGAAGCCGATGGAGATAAAAGAGTTCCTTGACGATTATGTAATCGGTCAGGAGGATGCAAAGAAGGTGCTTGCGGTGTCGGTATATAACCACTACAAGCGCGTTTTGATGCAGACGAATTCCGAGGTGGAGCTGCAGAAATCCAACATTCTTATGATTGGACCGACCGGTAGCGGTAAAACCTATCTTGCACAGACATTGGCAAAGCTTTTGAATGTACCGTTTGCAATTGCAGATGCAACAGCCCTGACGGAGGCTGGCTATGTGGGTGAGGATGTGGAAAATATCCTGCTGAAGCTTATTCAGGCAGCTGATTATGATATCGAGCGCGCAGAGCATGGTATTATCTACATCGATGAAATTGATAAAATCACAAGAAAGTCTGAGAATACGTCCATTACCCGTGATGTTTCCGGTGAGGGCGTGCAGCAGGCACTGCTAAAGATTTTAGAGGGTACGGTAGCTTCTGTGCCGCCGCAGGGTGGAAGAAAGCATCCGCAGCAGGAGTTTTTGCAGATTAACACCACCAATATTCTGTTCATTTGCGGCGGTGCATTTGACGGTCTGGAAAAGATTGTAGAGGCACGTACCGGACATAAGTCCATGGGATTTAATGCAGAAATTGGAGATGGCATGGAGCTTCGTATCGGCGAAATGTTCCGTCAGGTGATGCCACAGGATTTGGTGAAGTTTGGCTTGATTCCGGAGTTTATCGGTCGTGTACCGGTGACGGTGGCACTGGATATTCTGGATGAGGAAGCACTGGTTCGGATTTTAAAGGAGCCGAAGAATGCGCTTACAAAGCAGTATCGGCGTTTGTTTGAACTGGATGGCGTTGAACTGGAGTTTGAGGACGAGGCACTCCGGATTATTGCAAAGCGTGCGGTAGAGCAGAAAACCGGCGCAAGAGGACTTCGTTCCATTGTGGAAAACATTATGATGGATACGATGTACCGCGCACCGTCTGATGAGAGTATTTTGAAGTGCATTATAACCAGAGAGGCAGCAGAGGGAACGGAAGCACCGGCACTGGTGCTTGCCGAGTCGAAAACGAAGGCTTCCGGTAAGAAGGCAGGACAAAGAAGCACGGACGAAAGCGCATAGCTGTTGAAGCAAAGGTGATGATATGAGTAAGGAAATAAAAATTATGCCGCTGCTGGCACTGCGGAATATCGCAGTGCTGCCCGGCATGCTGGTACATTTTGATGTGAATCGGAAAATGAGTATTCAGGCGGTGGAGCATGCCATGAAGTCGGATCAGCTGGTTTTTGCGGTGGCGCAAAGGGATTCCTCTGTGGATGAACCAATGCAGGAGGATTTGTATCCGGTAGGCTGTATTGCGCGGATTAAGCAGATTATCAAGCTGCCGGGGAATCTTATCCGAGTACTTATTACAGGCGAAAAGCGAGGAGAGCTTGACTATTTGGTAAGTGTCTCCCCTTATTTTTCTGCACAGGTGACAATAGAAGAGCAGGAAGGCTCAGAACGGTTTTCCGAGACGGAGCGCCATGCTATGGCGGGAACTCTGCAGGACCTGCTTTCTGTGTATTGCTCCGTAAATCCGAAGCTTGGAAAGGACGTGGCAGAGCAGCTGCTGAGTGTCAGGGACATTGACCGGCTGATGGAGCAGGCGGCAGCGATGATTCCGCTAACCATTGAGCAGAAACAGGCGTTACTGGCGGAGCAGGAGTTTTTTGCACGGTTTGAATTGTTCGCGCAGATTCTGGCAAATGAAATTGAAGAGCTCAGAATCAGGAGAGAGCTGCAGAACAAGGTCAAGGCAAGGGTTGAGAAAAATCAGAAGGAATATATTCTCAGAGAGCAGCTGAAGCTGATTCGCGAGGAATTAGGAGAAAGCAACGAGGCGGAGGAGTTTGCTGAACAGGCAAAGGCATTAGATGCTCCAGAGGAAATTAAAGCAGCAATTTTAAAGGAAATTGAGCGCTATAAGCGCCTTGGCGGTGCAGCGTCGGAGGCAGCAGTGGCGCGTACCTATATTGAAACACTGCTTTCCATGCCGTGGAATAAGGCAACAAAGGAGGAGTTCCGTCTGGAGAACGCCCAAAAGATACTGGAGCGGGATCACTACGGGATGGAAAAGGTAAAGGAGCGCGTCTTACAGTATCTTGCAGTACGCAGAAGAACCGGTACGGCAGGCGGTACAATACTTTGTCTGGTAGGACCGCCGGGAACCGGTAAGACCTCGATTGCACATTCTGTTGCCGAGGCAATGGGGAAAAAGTATGTGCGTGTATGTCTTGGCGGTGTGCGTGACGAGGCGGAAATCCGAGGACATCGTCGTACCTATATCGGAGCAATGCCGGGGCGAATAGCGGCAGGAATCCGGCAGGCAGGGGTAAAAAATCCGTTGCTGCTGCTGGATGAAATTGATAAGGTGGCAAGCGACTACAAAGGAGATCCGAGTGCGGCGTTGTTAGAGGTTCTGGACCCGGAGCAGAATGCCCGTTTTATGGATCATTATCTGGATATGCCGGTAGATTTGTCAGAGGTGCTTTTTATTGCAACCGCAAATACGCTTGATACGATTCCAAAGCCGTTGCTTGACCGCATGGAAATCATCGAGCTTTCCGGCTATACCGAGACAGAAAAATTTTTTATTGCAAAAAAGCATCTGCTAAAAAAGCAGCTACAGAAAAACGGTCTGACCGCAAAGGAAATTAAGGTGACAGACGGAGCGCTTCGTGGCGTGATTTCCGGTTACACCAGAGAAGCGGGCGTGCGAAAGCTCGAACAGCGGTTAGGAGAGCTGTGCCGTAAAGCGGTGTGGAATATTGATGCGAAGGAAGAACCGGAGCTTCCGGTGAGAATTGGAGAAAAGGATTTGTATTCCTATCTTGGAAAATGTAAGTATCACCGGGACACTGTGGAAAAACAGCCGCAGACAGGACTGGTGCGCGGACTTGCATGGACGAGTGTGGGTGGTGACACCTTAGAAATTGAGGTGAATCTGATGCCGGGAAAGGGTGGCGTAACACTTACCGGTAAGCTTGGCGATGTGATGAAGGAGTCGGCACAGACGGCACTTTCCTTTGTCAGAGCCTATCTGGGGGATTTGCTTCCTGAGGACTATTTTGAAAAGCATCAGCTGCACATTCATGTGCCGGAGGGCGCTGTGCCAAAGGATGGTCCGTCAGCGGGTATTACAATGGCAACTGCCATTTATTCTGCAGTAACAGGAACAAGAGTGGCAGCGGAGGTAGCGATGACCGGTGAGATAACACTGCGTGGACGTGTACTTCCAATCGGCGGTTTGAAGGAAAAGCTTCTTGCGGCAAAGCAGGCCGGAGTCAAAAGGGTTCTGGTACCGAAGAAAAATGAAGCCGATGTGGCAGAGCTTGCAGAGGAAATTACAAAGGGGCTGACCATCGTGTTTGTTTCCGAAATGGAAGAGGTGCTTGCGGAAGCGTTAGTAAAGTGATGAACGGAAGGCGTTGCATGTGATGTTTACGGAAAAAGGAGTGCAGTGATGAATGTTACAAAAGTAAATCTGGAAACGGTTTGCGGCATTACGAGCAAGCTGCCCGAAAATTGCCTGCCGGAGTTTGCCTTTGCAGGAAAGTCGAATGTAGGAAAGTCCTCGCTCATCAATGCGCTGATGAACCGGAAATCCTATGCAAGAACCTCTGCCCAGCCGGGAAAAACCCAGACCATCAACTTTTACAATATTAATGAACAGCTTTATTTTGTGGATTTGCCGGGCTATGGCTATGCAAAGGTTTCCCTGGAGCTGCGGGCAAAATGGGGCAGGATGATTGAGCGTTATTTGCAAAAATCAGCACAGCTGAAGCTTATTTTTCTGTTGGTAGATATTCGTCATGAGCCGTCGGAAAACGACAAGGATATGTATAACTGGATTGTACACAACGGATTCCTGCCGGTGGTGATAGCGACAAAGCTGGACAAAATCAACCGCAGCCAGATTGCGAAGCAGACAAAGCTTATCCGGACAAGTCTTGGCA
>CAZCON010000175.1:0-4121 GCA_964500085.1 uncultured Lachnospiraceae bacterium | reverse complement strand
CGTTCCGTCCAATGAATACAGTTCGTAGTAAACTCTGTTCTTTTCTCTGACTTCCCTGTAGTAATTCCTCTGATAAAGCTGTCCGTACTGAAAGCGTTGCTTATTTGCAACGGTGCAGGATATCTGTAAAACTGAATTTTTCCAACGCAGACGACTTATTCAGTCCTTCTTAAACGTTCTACAACGCTTTCACTATTCACATACTTTTGACTCAGAAGCGGTATTAAAATGGTAAGTACCAGTAAAATTGGCATACATACCATTGAAGGCATAATAGTAAAAGTGATTGTATAATAATTACTTCCTGATAACAGTAGCGATAATCCATAATAGCCAATTACAGTACCAATTGTACAGGTAACAACAAATGTAAGTAACATATAAATCAGTCCTTCTAGCACAAGCATCCTTCTTTGTTGTTTTAAAGTCATTCCAATACTTTCGAGCACAGCAAATTCATGTTTTCGTGCCACTATGGATGTTATAATACCTCAAGTGAGAATTCAAATTTCACTTCCACCTAAAAGTATACCATACCTTTCCACATCCTGCACCAGTTTTTTACTCTTCTCTCCCTTTCTTCTCCTCATGAACTTCCCCTCCCCCACGTAAAAAGGCCCCGTGCAAAGCGCGGAGCCCTGAAATCTTACTTATCTCTCCAGATGATTCTTCCCTTTGTCAAATCATACGGAGAAAGTTCAAGCGTAACCTTATCTCCCGGCACAATCTTAATGAAGTTCATACGAAGCTTTCCACTGATGTGTGCCAATACGCAGTGACCATTTTCAAGCTCTACCTGAAACATGGCATTTGGCAGTTTTTCTACAACAGTTCCTTCAATTTCAACAACATCTGTCTTCGACATAGCTCCTCCTTAAATACTTAATTTCGTTCTATGGTAAGCAACTCCGGCTCACCGTTTGTTATCAGTACCGTATTTTCATAATGTGCGGACGGCAAACCGTCTGCAGTCACTACCGTCCAGCCATCGTCCAGCCAGTTTACATCAAAATGTCCCATGTTCACCATCGGCTCAATGGCAATGGTCATTCCCGCCTCCAGACGGATTCCCTTTCTGCGGGTACGGAAATTCGGCACCTGAGGGTCTTCGTGAAGCTCTCTTCCAACGCCGTGTCCTACCAGCTCTCTTACTAAAGAATAGCCGAAAGACTCTGCATAATCCTGAATGGCACCGGAAATATCTCCGATACGATACCCCGGCTTTGCATATTTGATTCCTTCAAAAAAAGACTGCTTCGTTACCTCAATCAGACGCTGAAGCTCCGGCTTGATTTCACCGACTGCCACGGTACGCGCGGCATCCGAATGATAGCCTTTGTAAATAACACCGGCATCCAGACTCACAATGTCTCCTTCCTTAAGGATATGCTGCTTACTCGGAATGCCATGTACTACCTCGTCATTTACAGAAACGCATACCGATGCCGGATATCCCTGATAATTTAAAAAGGATGGAACACATCCAAAATCCCGAATTATTTCATAACAACGCTTATCAACATCCAAGGTGCTGATGCCCGGACGAATCATTGCTGCCAGTTCTGTGTGTACAATGGAAAGAATCCTTCCGGATTCACGCATCAGCTCAATTTCACGTTCTGATTTAATTGATACTGCCATACTCCGCCTCTTCCCTTACTTCAAAATTGCAAGAATGTCATCAAATACTTCCTTCATATCCTTCGTACCGTCTACCTCACGAAGCACGCCCTCGTTTTTATAGTAATCAATCAGCGGCTGTGTCTGGTCATGATATACTGCAAGTCGCTTTAATACAGTCTCCGGCTTATCATCATCCCGAAGTACCAGCTCGGCGCTACAGGTATCACATACATTTTCCTTGACCGGTGCATTATACTTAATGTGGTATGTTGCACCACAAGTAATGCACGCCCGTCTGCCGGACATACGCTTTACAATGGACTCATCCGGAACCTCAACATTGATAGCATAGTCAACACATTCTCCCTTATCTGCAAGGGCCTTTTTAAGCGCCTCTGCCTGCGGAATGGTTCTCGGAAAACCATCCAGTACATAACCATTTGCACAATCCGGATTCTGAAAACGATCCATAATCAGCTCAAGTGTCAAAGAATCCGGCACCAGCATTCCCTGATCCATATATTCCTTTGCTCTTTTCCCAAGCTCTGTATTTTCCTTAATGTTTGCACGAAAAATGTCACCTGTGGAAATATGCGGAACGGAAAATTCCTTCGCTATCTGCTTCGCCTGCGTTCCTTTCCCGGCTCCCGGTGCCCCCAGCATGATAATCTTCATAATCTCTACACCTCCAAATATCCAACATAGGGTGGAACAAAACAGTCCCACCCTACATAGAGTTTTACTAGTCGTTTAAGAATCCCTTGTACTGACGAACCAGCAGCTGGGAGTCAATCTGCTTAATCGTTTCGAGGATAACACCAACAATAATGATGATGGAGGTACCTCCAAAGCTTACCGACGCCTGGAACAAGCCAGAGAATACAATCGGAATTAAGCTGATAATCGTAAGCGCAATGGCACCAATGAAGATAATGTAATTTAATACCTTTGTCAGATACTCTGTGGTCGGTCTGCCCGGACGAATTCCCGGAATAAAACCGCCCTGCTTCTTCATATTGTTTGCAACTTCCATCGGGTTAAAGGTGATGGAGGTATAGAAATATGCAAACATAATCAGAAGTGCTACATAAATTACCGCACCGAGCGTATACTTAAATTCGCCCCAGCTCTCAATGTTGAACCAATACTGCTGGCTAAGTACACGCGCTACCTTCGGCCAGAAATGTGCTCTTTCTGCCTGAATGCCCATAAAGGAAAGGATAATAACCGGTGTGCTCATCAGGGAGCTTGCAAAAATAACCGGAATTACGCCTGCGGTATTTACCTTTAACGGAATAAAGGAACCCTGTCCGCCGACCATCTTTCTTCCCTGCACCTTTTTCGCATACTGTACCGGAATCTTTCTCTGTGCATCCTGTAACAGAATAACAAGTACCACTAAAACAATGACTACCGCAGCAATTCCTATCACACCGAGCACCTTATTAATAACAGCCGTTGGGGTAACGACAAACTTTTTAATAAGGTTGGAGAAGTCGTTCGGGAGGGTTGCTACAATGTTAATTAAAAGGATAATGGAAATACCGTTACCAACACCCTTTTCCGTGATACGCTCACCTAACCACATTAAGAATGCACTACCTGCGGTAAAGGAAGCAGTAATCACTGCAAAGTTCTCAAAGGTCAATCCGTTCTTAAGCAGACCGGAATTACCAAAACCAATGATAAGTGCGACTGACTCAATCACTGCAAGTGCAATCGTAAGATAACGGGACCACTGGTTAATCTTCTTTCTTCCTGATTCGCCATCCTTCTGCAGCTCCTCTAACTTCGGGAATACGATAGTTAAAAGCTGCATTACGATAGAGGAAGTAATATATGGGGAAATGTTCAGTGCAAAAATGGACATCTGGGAAAAGGATCCACCGGTTAAGGCATCTAAAAATCCAAGTCCCTCCTTCTGCTGCATCCATGCCTGGAAGTACGCCTGATTAATACCCGGAACCGGAAGTGCACATCCGAGTCTAACGATGAGGAGCGCCAGGAAGGTAAACAACAGTCTGTTGCGGATATCTTTTACCTTAAAGGCATTCTTGACTGTTTCTAACATCCTATACCACCTCTGCTTTTCCACCAAGCGCCTGAATCTTTTCTACAGCACTCTCACTGAATGCGTTTACCTTGACATCAAGCTTTTTGGTAAGTTCACCGTTTCCAAGAATCTTTACGCCGTCCTTCGGATTGCTTACCAAACCGATTTCCATCAAAGATTCCACGGTTACCTCTGCTCCATCCTCAAATCTATTTAACATGCTTACGTTGATTGCTACGATTTCCTGCGTATTTCTATTGTGGAAACCTCTCTTCGGAAGTCTGCGGTATAACGGCATCTGGCCACCCTCGAAACCGATTCTCGGTGCTCCGGAACGTGCCTTCTGACCCTTATGACCCTTACCGGCAGTCTTGCCGTTTCCGGAACCGTGACCACGGCCACGTCTGAAATTTCCGCTCTGCTTAGAACCATCTGCAGGTCTTAA
>CAZCON010000174.1:0-4141 GCA_964500085.1 uncultured Lachnospiraceae bacterium | reverse complement strand
CACTTCGGGCAGCACTCGATGATGAAGAGCGTGCCCGTGTAGAATTTGAGGATCATTATCATCTGATTTTGGTCGATTCTCCGGAAATAGAAAAGGAGATAGTGGATGAGACGGAGCACAGCCGCTATATTACAATGCCGCTTGCAATTATTACCGCAAAGGATATTGTGATTACGGTTACGTTGCGGGAAACACCGATTTTACAGTATTTCAAGACCGGAAGGACAAAGGATTTTTATACTTATAAAAAAACACGCTTTATCATGCAGATTTTTTATCGTGTGGCAACGGTATATTTGCAATATCTGCGGGGAATTAACAGGGAAAGCGAGCAGCTGGAGGACCGTTTGAAGGAATCCCAGAAAAACTCGGAAATTATGGAAATGCATGAGCTGGAGAAGGCACTTGTCTATTTTACGACTTCTCTTCGTTCTAACGAGGCGGTATTTGAGAAGCTGTTAAAGACAGAAAAGGTAAAGCGGTATCCGGATGATGAGGATTTGCTGGAGGATGTTATTATTGAGAACCGGCAGGCGTTGGAGATGGCAAATATCTACAGCGGCATTTTGAACAGTACCATGGATACGTTTTCCTCTGTGATTTCCAACAATCTGAATTCGGTCATGAAGACTCTGGCCACAGTAACGATTGTTATGTCAATACCGACGATGATTGCGAGCTTTTATGGTATGAATGTCCCGTTACCGGGGCAGAATCAACCGTATGGGTTCCTTGCTGTGCTTGGAATGGCGGCGATGATTGCGTTTATTGTGGCGATTATTTTTAGAAAGAAGGATTTGTTTTGATGAAGCTTTTGAATAAATTGGAACGGAAAATAGGGCGATATGCGATTCCGAATCTGATGTTTTATATGATTGTTTTATATGCTGCCGGCTTCTGTCTGGAGTTGGTTGCGCCGGCGGGCTTTTATGAAAAATGGCTGTCGCTGGAGGTGTACTATGTGCTGCAGGGACAGGTCTGGCGGCTGGTAACTTTCGTGCTGCAGCCACCGAGCACCAGTCCGTTGTTTTTGCTGATTGAGCTGTTTATGTATTATTCTATCGGACGTTCTCTCGAATCCATGTGGGGCACTTTCCGGTTTAATGTATACTATTTTTCCGGATTGCTGTTTCAGATTCTTGCGTCCTTTGTGTTTTACGGAATTGTCTATGCGGTGCTGGGCGCTCCGGTCAATACGATGGGAGTCGGAAGTCTGTATCAGGTGAATCGCGCAATGTTTTTAGCCTATATTGTGATGGTGCCGAATGCCACCTTCCTAATGAGCTTTATTATACCGATAAAGGCAAAATGGCTTGGTATTATTTATGGCGTACTGATGGGGTACGAGGTGATTTCCTATGTCAGAATGGGGATAGAATATACCGCTCCGGTGAGCTATCTGTATTATGGAAGGGCACTGGCAATTGTTGTTTCTTTGGCGAACTTTTTAATTTTCTTTTTCATGACAAGAAACTACCGGAGAATTTCACCATCGGAGATGAAGCGTAGGGCAGACTTCCGGAAAAAGATGAACAATGCAAGACGGGAGTCCGGAAATGTGGTGGAGTTTCGCGGACGCAATGTAATTACAAAGCATAAATGCGCTATTTGTGGCAGGACGGAGCTGGACGATGACTCTCTGGAATTCCGGTTCTGTTCTAAATGTGACGGAAACTACGAATATTGCTCCGATCATTTGTATACCCATACGCATGTGAGGAGTGCAGAGAATACGGAAGAATAGGAAGGTTTTTAAGATGAAGCAGGAAATGATACGGGCACGGAAAGAGCTTTTGGCAGGAAGAGAGATAGAGCGGAATCTGCCGTGCTATCTGAGAGGCTTTGCAGGAGTCTATTACCGTCTGGCAAATTATAATCTGGCCATGCAGTATGCAGCCTTTACGGAAGCAGTAAGGGAAGAAGATATTGTGTGTACCGGACGTACTTCCGGTTATGCGGAGAGAATACGGAACCAGCTTTCGGAACTGCTTACGAGCCAAAATGGAACGGAGGAGGCGCTGACGGAGGTAAATACCCTGCGGAAGGAGCTTACGACTGCAATGCAGGCGCTGACGGCATATACTGACCGTCTGTATCTGCATGAGTATGTGCTGCACCGCCTGGCACCGGGTATGGAGGGGACGGTAGAGGATGTGGACAGCTATGCAGCCCTGGAGGAAATGAGCCGGTATCTGTTCGGCGAGGAGGAGCCGGAGGGAATGCTTGCAAGGGTATCGCAGGTGGTCGCAGAGCTTCCGGTGCGTATGACAAAGGCGAAGTTTCTGGAATGGATAAGAAGTGCGTTTTCTGTCTATCAGGACGCAGACGCAGAGACGATAGACCGTCTGTTTTATATGCTTTATTCAGCTGCCGGTCTGTATGAACCGGAGGGGATGGAGCTGTTTTCGGAGTGCAGAGATGCACTGGAGTATTTTATGGCGCTGGATTATCGGAGCCTGACGGAAAAACAGTATTTTGCTGCAAAGGAAAAGCTGGAGGAGGTCACAGAGACCATTGCTTCTGTCAGTGAGGTATATCTTAGCCTGATGGAGCTGGCGAACAGTCTGACAACGGTGCTTTTGACGGCACCCTATGTAATGCCGGCAGATGTGGAAGCAACAAAGGAATGCCGGAAGGCTTATCGCCTGTTGCTTGAGGGGAAGGATATGACCGAGGAAGAGCTGTTGGAGGCTTTCGAGACCTTTGAAGGCGCACCGGAGGAGCTAGAGGAGCTTTTGTTTACGGAGGAGAGCTTTCTGGAGGAGCTTCCGATAGAAGAAGCACTTCTTGACGCAATGCTGCAGCGGGTGCTTTATAACAGGGTACTTTCTGCAAAACGTCTGCATTCTGCCAGCCTGTTTGTGGAGCTGGAAAGGGTAGTTCCGGAGAAAGAGACTCCGGAGGAGGCTCTGGATAAATTCTGTGAGGCTATCACCGGGGTGCTGGAAAATGGACAAAGGATGGTAAATCGTGCGGTGATGGCACAGGTTATTTTCAATCTGCCGTTACCGTTTACCAGAAAATCAGACATACAAAAGTACATTCTTGCGGCATTGGAAAATTGTCATGATATGTCGGAAAAGACGGCGGCAATGCAGGCAATCCGTGAATTGACAGAGGGGATTTAGCAGATGATTGTATGGAAGGAAGCGTTGTATGTGGCGGGGATTCCGCACAAAAAACAAAATCGTATTATCCGCGCGCTTGAAAAAGGGCATCCGGTGCGCGATGTGTATTTGATTACCGCGCCTTCCAACGAGAAGAATTGTCTGGAGTACCGGAAGGCAAATCAAATATTGCAACCGTATTACCGGAAGAAGAAAATTACGGTTTATGGACTCGCAAGAGGAGAGGAGGCGGCACAGGAGCTGGCAGTCTCCATGATTTGCGGAGCCTATCTTGCGACCGGGGAGTTTCAGGTGATTCCTTATCTGAACCGGAAAAGCAGCGGTGAGGCAGGTGATTCTGCTTGATGACAGTGCTTCACGGAATTTTATTCATATTGAAATGGGTTGGAATTTTTCTTTCGCTGGCAGTCGGACTGATTTTACTTTTTGTTGTTGCGGCGCTGTTAGTGCCGGTACGCTATAAGGGAAGGGTAAAAAAGGAGGAACTGCCGGAAAATGCAGTGCTGGCAGACGGGCTGGTTTCATGGCTGAATCCGTTGGTACGGGTGAAAATCCGGTTTTCGGAACAAAGGCTCAGATATACGGTCAGAGTGTTCGGGCTTTGTTTGATAAACAGTGAAAAACCGAAAAAGGAAAAGAAAACAAAAAAGAGAAAGAAAATAAAAAAGAAAACAAAGAAAACCTGTGAAGAAACAAAGGGCAAAACGGAGCAGGTCTTAAAGGACAGCGGAGGACAGCCCACGGAGGAAAGAGCAGAGGAAACCTCAGGAAAGGGAGCAGTGCAGCCTTTGGAAGGTAAGGAAGAGCAAAGGGCAGCGAAGAAGCCGAAAAAATCCTTTCCCGAAAGGATAAAAGAGGTTCTTTCCAAATGCGGGGAATGGCTCCGGCGTGGAAAGACAATACCGGAAAGGCTTAGGGAAAAGCTGCTTCGTTTTCAGAAGGAGATAGAGCTGCTTTGGAAGAAAAAAAACGCGGCGGTTGCTTTTTTGCAGGAGGAGCGTCATGTGCTTGTC
>CAZCON010000173.1:0-4157 GCA_964500085.1 uncultured Lachnospiraceae bacterium | reverse complement strand
GTACCGGAGAGCCCGGAAAAGCCGGCAGAGGATGATAAGGAACAGGCGGTGGCAGAGGCAGCGGCTGCAGATATTTCCTATGAGTCCTTACTGCGAAATGTTTTGGCTGAGTATCTGACATAAACGTTCAGAAACGTACCGGAGAAGCGGGAGACAGACTTGAAAAAGAGCTTTCATGGTGGTATAATCAGGAAAGGAAAACGGCTTTGACAGAAGGCTGTCAGAGAGAAAGGATGGAACTATGGGTATGGTTAGCTTTGATGCTTCTGCGGCAGGTGCATTTGTGCGTTCAGCAGAGGTGGAGATGATGGAGCGTGCTGTTTCAGAAGCAAGAGAGCGTCTGACAGGAGGAAACGGCGCAGGAAATGATTTTCTCGGATGGATTCATCTTCCGGTAGAGTATGACAGGGAGGAGTTTGCGCGGATTAAAAAAGCAGCAGACAGGATTTGCTCGGATTCCGAGGTGCTTGTTGTGATTGGTATCGGCGGTTCATATCTGGGCGCCCGCGCTGCCGTTGAGTTTTTAAGACACAGCTTTTATAATTCGGTAGCAAAGGAAATTCGCAAAACCCCGGAGATTTATTTTGCCGGAAATAATATCAGCGGCACGTATTTGTCACAGTTGATTGAGGTGATTGGTGACCGTGATTTCTCAGTGAATATTATCAGTAAGTCCGGGACGACCACAGAGCCTGCCATTGCTTTCCGGATTTTTAAAAAACTGCTTGAAAAGAAGTACGGAAAGGAAGGAGCAGCAAAGAGAATTTATGCCACCACGGATAAGGCACGGGGTGCGCTGAAGAAGCTTGCAGCTGAGGAGGGCTATGAGTCTTTTGTTGTGCCGGATGACGTTGGCGGACGTTTTTCCGTACTGACTGCGGTAGGGCTTCTTCCGATTGCGGTAAGCGGTGCGGATATTGATGCCCTGATGCAGGGAGCGGCTCAGATGCGTGAGCTTTGTTTCAATGCGCCTTATGCGGAGAATCCGTCCATGCAGTACGCGGCGTATAGAAACATTCTGCTTCGTAAGGGCAAGAGCATTGAGATTCTGGCAAATTATGAGCCGAATTTCCATTATGTGGCTGAGTGGTGGAAGCAGCTTTACGGAGAAAGCGAGGGAAAGGATCAGAAGGGAATTTTCCCGGCATCGGTAGACCTTACTACCGATTTGCATTCCATGGGACAGTTCATTCAGGACGGCCAGAGAACCATGTTTGAAACAGTGATGGAGCTGGAGACCCCGACACATGAGCTTTTGATTGAGGCAGAGGAGGTGGATCTGGACGGATTGAATTACCTGACGGGAAGAAGTCTTGACTTTATCAATAAGAGTGCCATGAAGGGAACAAGACTGGCGCATACCGATGGCGGAGTCCCGAACCTTCTTATCAGGGTGCCGGAGCGGAACGAGGTGTCGCTCGGTCAGCTGTTCTACTTCTTTGAGTTTGCCTGCGGCATCAGTGGATACCTTCTTGGCGTTAATCCGTTTGATCAGCCGGGAGTGGAAAGCTATAAGAAAAATATGTTTGCACTTCTTGGAAAACCGAGCTATGAGGCAGAGCGGGAGGTACTTCTGAAAAGACTGTAGCGATAGCCTGAATGAGTAAAATGTGTTGTGAGGAGCCGTTGCGCCTTTTTGTGCAACGGTTCCTTTCTTTCGTGCGGCTGACTGTAACGAGGTCTTCATGCTTGCCATCCTATATGAAAAAACAGAAATTGTTTTGTGTGTACTTCACAGATTGCACACAAAACTGTTGTATGATACACTTAATAATGAAGGAGGGGGAACGATGGCGATTGAGGTATTCAACCGGTATGAGAAAAAATATCGTATTGATGAGGCCTGTTATCAACGGCTGAGAGAGCGGCTTTCGGAGTATATGGAGGCAGATGCACACAGCAGGGACGGGGAGTTCTATACCATCTGCAATATTTATTACGATACACCGGATAACGAGCTGATACGACGCTCTATTGAAAAACCGGTATACAAAGAAAAGCTGCGTCTGCGGAGCTATGGTGTGGCGGCACCGGAGGACAGGGTTTTTCTGGAAATCAAGAAAAAATATAGACAGATGGTAAACAAACGGCGTACAAAGCTTACACTGACAGAAGCCTATCAGTTTGTGCAAAGCGGCGAACTGCCAAGCTATCAGCCCTATATGAATGCACAGGTGTTAAAGGAATTGCAGTATCTGCTACATAGAATGGAGCTGGAGCTAAGACCTGCCTTGTTTTTATCTTATGACCGTGTGGCAATGTTCGGAAAGGAAGACAGGGAGTTTCGCGTTACCTTTGATCGTAATATTACGACCAGACGCTACGATTTGGGACTTCACTACGGTATATACGGCGATTCGCTGTTGCCGGAGGATGAGTGGATTATGGAGGTAAAAATCAGTCAGGCAATGCCGCTCTGGATGACGAAGCTGCTTTCAGAGCTTCAGATTTATCCGGCCTCCTTTTCCAAATACGGAACGGAATACAGAAATTATCTTGTGGGACAAAAACGGCTGGGAGCAGAGGCAGCCGCAGCAATGGAAGAAGGCCGGACGACGGCTTAATTGTTACGTTTAGTTCAAAGAAGAAAGGAAAATGGTTATGTTAGAAAAATTATTCGGTATACCGCAGCAGACGGAGATCATCAGTATACAGGAAACGCTGTCCAAGATGCTTGCGGCAACGGTTATCGGTATTCTTATTGCAGTCGTGTATATTTTTATTACGGAAAAAAGCCGGCGTTCCCTGAGCTTCCTTATCAGTATGATTATGTTGCCGGCAGTCGTTGCGTTAGTGATTACTTTAGTGGGAAGCAATGTGGCACGTGCCTTTTCCATTGCGGGAGTGTTTGCCCTGGTGCGGTTCCGCAGTCTGCCGGGAGAATCAAAGGACATTTCGCTCGTGTTTATGGCAATGGCGGCAGGACTTTCCTGCGGTCTCGGATATCTGACCCTTGCGTTTTGCGTGCTTGCGGTGCTAGGCGTGATTGTGGTAGTGGGCTTTAAAATTGCTGCAATTTGTGTTAAAAATACAGCGAAGCAGCTGCGGATTCTGATTCCGGAGGACATGAATTATACCGGAGCATTTGACGATTTGTTTGAGAAATATACTAGAGGAGCGACCTTGGAACGCGTAAAGACAACAAATATGGGAACTTTGTTTGAATTGACCTATCAGGTGCAGATGAGACTGGATGCGGATGAAAAAAAGTTTATGGATGAGATACGCTGCCGGAATGGAAATTTAAAAATTATACTTTCTGCAAATGCCCCGAATGCTGAGAAGCTGTAGTGACAAAATACTTGCATCTCATGGGGAAATGCGGTATGATAAGAAATGGAGTATCTGAGATGCGGGAAAGGAGGAGTATATGCAGGAGATTGTTTGGCTGAGCCTGTTGGCGATACTGATACTGATTGAAATTGCCACTCTCGGACTGGTGACAATCTGGTTTGCAGGGGGAGCGCTAGCTGCGTTTATTGTGGCGCTGTTTACGGAAAACATTCTGATTCAGGTGATTGTTTTTCTGGTAGTTTCGTTTCTGCTCCTGTTTTTTACAAGACCGGTTGCAGCAAAGTATTTTAACAGCAAACGTACAAAAACAAATGTGGACAGTCTGGTAGGAGCAACCTGTAAGGTGACGGAGGAAATTGATAATTTTAACGGAACCGGAGCCGTGCTGCTGAACGGTCTGGTGTGGACTGCCCGCAGTAAGGATGACACAAAGCTTTCTGCGGGAACCTGTGTGAGAGTGTGCAGAATAGAGGGTGTCAAGGCTATCGTAGAAGAAAAGGAAGAGAATGCCGTCTAGGCAAAAGGAGGATGTATGGGACCAGGAACTGTTTTTGCAATCATTGTTGCAGTTATTTTCGTATTGATTTTATTGTCGTCATGTATTAAGATTGTACCGCAGGCGCAGGCATTTGTCATTGAACGTCTGGGTGGTTATCAGACGACCTGGAGCGTCGGACTTCATTGGAAGTGGCCGATTATTGACCGGATTGCCAAAAGAGTGATTTTAAAGGAGCAGGTAGTAGATTTTGCACCGCAGCCGGTGATTACCAAGGATAATGTTACCATGCGTATCGATACGGTTGTGTTTTACCAGATTACGGATTCCAAGCTGTATGCATACGGTGTGGAAAATCCGTTAATGG
>CAZCON010000172.1:0-4175 GCA_964500085.1 uncultured Lachnospiraceae bacterium | reverse complement strand
GCTCACGTGTCTGGTCCCACAAACCTACCAGCTTTGTGCTGCCGTCCGCATTCCGGAACACCTCCTCTGCAAAGCTGATTCCGGTATCCACAAAACCAAGCAGCACGCCGCTTCCATACAAATTCGTATAAGGGCTTTCTCTTACCTGCAGCACGCCGGATGCCGCCAGCTCTTCCTCAGAAAGCAGGCCATAGCATTTGGGCATGATTCCAAACGGAAACTCTCTGCCGCCCTCCTGCTCCACTGGGTAATAAAAATAAGCAAACACCAGATTTTCCGAAACTCTTCTTACACAGGACGCATTTAAAAGCGTCCGTATCTCTTCGTCGTTTCCCCGATTCGGCAAACCAAACCCCTTATAATCATTGGAAATCACCGCTTCCCTGCAAATCGCCATATCGTCCCCTACACAGCAATGCTCTGATAACAGAATATGCCGCCGAGGAACGCTGGTGTTCAATCTCATCCTTCAAATACTGCCGGATATAACTTTTTTGTATTGTTTAACACCACGTCACAAATATACTCTGTCAATTCACCTCGTAACTCAGCAAACCTTTCCGCTGTAACATCAAGCTTTAAAACAAAAACATCGACCCTAAAGGCTTAGAAAGCCTTTAAAGCCAATGTTTCTTCAAATCAGTCAAACAAAAAACAGAACTGTGACCTTCGAACTATCAAAGCTATTCTTTTCTATGTCTCTTTACAAAGTCCTCCATACGGTTCAAGGCTTCCTTGAGCTGCTCGATGGAATAGGCGTAAGAAATACGTAAGAACCCTTCGCCGCAGTCACCAAATGCCGTGCCTGGTACAACCGCAAGCTTCTCTTCCTCCAACAGCTTCGTTGCAAATTCATCTGAGGTCATCCCTAACCCACGAATGGATGGGAACACATAAAATGCGCCATACGGTTCAAAGCACTCCAGACCGATTTCACGCAGACGCGCCACCAGATACTTTCTGCGCTTGTCATACGCATCCCGCATCACTTCCACATCCGGGTCGCCGTTACGAAGTGCCTCTACTGCTGCATACTGGCTGGTGGTCGGCGCACACATAATCGCAAACTGGTGAATCTTAATCATCTGCTTAATGATTTCCTCCGGTCCTACCGCATAGCCCAACCGCCAGCCGGTCATGGCATAGGACTTGGAAAAACCGTTAATCACAATGGTACGCTCCTTCATACCCGGCATGGAAGCGATGGAAACGTGATTTCTGCCATAAGTCAGCTCCGAATAAATCTCATCGGAAATAACAAACAAATCCTTTTCCACTACCACCTCGGCGATTTCTCGCAAATCCTTTTCTTCCATAATGGCCCCGGTCGGATTGTTCGGGAACGGCATAATGAGAATCTTTGTCTTATCCGTAATCGCGTCCAAAAGCTCCTGCTTTGTCAGACGGAACTCATTTTCTGCCTTTAGCTCAATCGTTACCGGCACGCCATCGGCTAACGACACACACGGCACGTAGGAAACATAGCACGGCTCCGGAATCAGCACCTCGTCTCCCGGGTCTACCATAGCACGGAGCGCAGCATCAATCGCTTCACTGCCGCCAATCGTCACAAGCACATCCTTATCCGGATACTCCAGTCCATAGCGGCGTTTCAAATAGTTACAAATCTCCACCTTCAGCTCCTTTAATCCTGCGTTGGAGGTATAGACGGTTCTGCCCTTTTCTAAAGAATAAATTGCTTCCTCCCTGATGTGCCACGGGGTCTCAAAATCCGGCTCACCCACACCAAGGGAAATCGCATCCTTCATCTCACTTACAATATCAAAAAACTTCCGGATACCGGACGGTTTCATTACCTGTACTTTTTCATTCAACGGGTTTCTCATGGGGTCACCAACATCCTTTCATCCACGCCGCCCTCCGATACCAGCGGAAGACCGTGCTCCTTATATTTTTTCAAAACAAAATGGGTTGCGGTAGAGAGAACCGCCTCCATCGGTGCAAGCTTCGAGGAAACAAAGTTTGCCACCTCACGCATGCTCTTTCCCTCTATAATTACCGTCAAATCAAAGCCTCCGGACATCAAATAAACCGACTCTACCTCATCATACCGGTAAATCCGCTCTGCAATCTTGTCAAAGCCCTGTCCGCGCTGTGGAGTTACCTTTACCTCAATAAGCGCTGTCACACGCTCCTCCGTGGTAGCATCCCAGTTAATCAGAGTCGGATAACCGCAAATCACATGCTCCGCCTCTAATCTCTTAATCTCCGCATGCACCTCTTCCTCTGTCATACCGAGCATCTTTGCCAAATCACTCTCCGCGACCTTGCTGTTTTTATCCAGCGTCTTTAAAATCTCTTCCCGCATCGTTACATCCTCCTTATGTTTCTGCTTTCTGATTTTCTATTATTCTTTTTTGCTTTCCAATGCTTTTCTTTCGAATTACTTCCCAGTATTTTTCTTTCGAATTGCCCCCGGTACTTTTTATTTCTTTCTGTTGCTGCTTGGCCGGTTTTCCGCGGCAATTTCGTGGCATTCAATGCGCCAAAGGCTGTTCCCCTCGTTCTTACCCGTTTGCCCGCTTTCCTGCCAGCACCCGTTCTTATCCTCTTGACCGCTTTCCTGCCATGACCCGTTCGTACTCTTCCACGCGGTTTGGCTCCAGATATCTGACCTCCTCGCCGTTTCGCACTGCTCGGTCAAGCCCCGGTACGGTCCTTCCGATGACTGCTGCCAAAATCCCTTTCTCCGCAAGACGTTCACAAAGTCTGCCGCCGTGCTCTGTAAGAATAAGAAAAACGCCCTCCGTCCGGAGCTGGTACGGATTCACATCAAAGTATTCGCAGATTTCTACGGTTTCCTGCAAAATCGGAATGGCAGAAAGGTCAATATCCAAGCCGCACTGTGCATACTCTGCAAGCTCCCAGAGTGCTCCGAACACACCGCCCTCTGCTGCCGCATGAATGTATGTCGCACCCTGTGCAGCCGCAAGATATGCTTCCTCGTTTTTCTCCGTGTCGGCAAGAAGCTCTGCCGCCCGCTCGATAAACCGTTTCGGATACTTCTTTGTCAGCTCGTCGGTAAAGCGTCCGGCAAGCAGTGCCGTACCGCCAAGCCCGCAATGCTTTGTCATGACGATATCAAGACCAAGGAACGTTTCCGGCTTACCGGCAGTTTCCTGCGTTCTGCTCTCTGTAACGGTCGCCTCGGCTGAATGCACCTCTTTATCGGTGTCACCCGTAGCACTCTCCGTCACACGCATCCCAGTCAGCTGTACCGAAACCACCGGCTCCGTCACCACCGCACTCACCGCCGTGTGACCGCCCACGATCTTTATCGAGTGCTGTTCTAAATACGCACAATACCGCTCATGCAGCTTCCGCAGCTCCTGCTCCTCCATGGTCTCCGGCACGGTAATGGCAACCGAGGCATACTGCGGTACTGCTCCCTTTGCCGCAAGAGAGTTTGCCGCTCGCACCACCGCCAGATACGCGGTAGCCAGACCTTCTCCCGCTACCGTCTGCATAGCGCTGTAGGCCCTCGGCAATGCCGCTCCATCTCCGTCATTCTGCCACAGAGCAGCCGTTTGGAAAGACTCCTCTTTTCCGGCTCGCGCCAGTCCGCCTGCCACATGATACAGTGAAAACACGCCTGCTCCTCCTCCAACAAGCGGCAGATTGGTTCCCTGATTTACTTTTTGTACTTCCTTTAAAATGGACCGTTTCAGTACGGTGTCCGAAACCTTACCGCTTTTCATGTTGCCTCCTTAAAACGAAATCCCCTTTGGGGGAACCTTGTTCTTATCTATTCCCATTTTACTAAATCATCTTTCTTTGCTGCTATAAACCGGAAGTTTCACGTCCTCAACGAATCAGAGACAATTATCTTGACTTTTCAGTTTCTGCAATTTTATGGACAATTTCGGCAAAGCCTTCTGAATCCGATTCTAATAAACCATGCGTCATATTTTCCATGATATACATTTGCTTATATGGAGCATTCACATGTTCAAAATAATCTGCCGCTAATTTGTAGTTCGTTTGATAATCCTTATCGCCATTTATATTATAAAATGGCACTTGATAATCAACTTTTCCCTTTAAAGAAAATTCTGCAAATTCCTCAGATGTATAAAAATCTAAGTAAGAACTCATATCTGCATTAAGATATTTAATCCAATCTGCAATAGAATAATTTGGATTAAATATTATTG
>CAZCON010000171.1:0-4184 GCA_964500085.1 uncultured Lachnospiraceae bacterium | reverse complement strand
CCTACTACCGCGGAAAAAGCATCCTCCGAACCTTTCTTTCCTGCTCTGCCGCCATTGCATGCACAAAGTGCGGTGAGGGAAGCAAGTAGTGCAAGAAATACTGCCTTCCTTTTCATGTTACTACCTCCGTTCGCGGACTATTTCCGCTTTATTCAATTTTTATGATGCTCCTATCATACACCTCTCCATTTAAAAATGCAATAGAAAAAAACTGTGAGTTTTTTATGAATTTCCTCAAAAACCTCTTTATTCTTGTCCGAAAATAGTGTAAAATAGGAACAAACTATTAAAATAAAGGAGGGTTTGCTGCAACAGTCAAAGTCTGCGGCAAAGCAAAAAAATGGAACAAAATAACGAAAAGCAACTTACAAAATACGACCGTAAGCTTCTGGCAAAGGAGGCTGCTGTCAAGCGTGAAAAGCGGAATCAGAAGCTCTATGCACTTGCTGCTGCCGCGATTGTCCTTGTTATCCTTGCACTGATTATCCTGGTTCCGATGACAAAGCGCAAAAAGGAGTTAAGTGAATACATTAAGGTCAACGATACTTCAATCTCCAAGCTTGAATTCAACTACTACAAGACCAATGTAATCAACAATTACGCTTCCATTCTGCCATATCTTCTGGACACCTCTGTTCCGTATGATCAGCAGATTTACAACAAAGAAAACGGCATGACCTGGGATGATTTCTTTAATAATCAAGCTGCTCAGGCCATTCTTGAGAACAAAGCGACCATTGCAGACGCCAAGGCAACTAACTTTACCTATGACATTACCGAAAGCTACAATACCTATCTGTCTTCCATGCAAACAGCTGCCGCCAGTGCAGGTATGAAGCTTGATACGTATCTTGCTTCGATTTTCGGCTCTGCCGCATCTGAAAAAACCTTAAAATCCATCGTAGAGGACGATCTTCTTTCCTATGCTTACTATGATCATCTGACCGAACAGATGACCCCTTCCGATGAAGAAGTACAAGCCACCTATGATGAAGACCCATCCCTTTATGATTCTGTTGATTACCATATGATGAGCTTTTCAGCAGAGGTAATGGAGGGTGCAGCCGAGGAAGAGGTTTCCGCAGCCATGGGGGTTGCCAATGCAAAGGCGCAGGAGATGTTGGATCGTCTGAATGCCGGCGAAGATTTCGAAGCCTTATGTGCGGAATATGCCCCGGCAGATGAGAAGGCCGATTATGAGGATACCGAAACAGAGCATTCCCTCAAAACAAATCTGCTCAAGAGTAATTCTTCCCTTTCCTATACCGACTGGTTATTTGAAGAGCGCACAGAGGGTGATACCACTCTTTATACAGACGAAGATAACAGCACCGTTTATGTTCTGAAGTTTGACCAGCGTTATATGGGTGAGAATGTTTTGTCAGACATTAAGAGTGATGCCACGCAGACCGCAGTGGCAGAATATATCAGTGCGCTTACGGAAAAGCTTACACTGAGCGACCCGAACGGCTATCTTCCATTCTTTGTAAGCGAAACAATTGCCGAATAAGCTTTTCGCACCATCAGCACGGGGCTGCCGCATTGCGGCAGCCCCACTTTTTTCGTTTGCGTTCACTACGCTCCATGCACGGCATTCTCCGTACAAAACGCCTAACGCATTCTTGCATTATAGCTCCTCTACATACCGTACCCGTTCCAGCCCGCTGAGCAGCTGTAATATTTCCGCATGCGGCTTCTTTTTCGGAAGTCGCAGATTGCACAGTGCCCCAACTCCGCTGTCGCTTATTTTGTTCGCCTGTATCAGCTCTAAATCACTGACGCGAAACCCCTGTTCCTTTGCAAACCGGATAAATGCCCCCACATCCGACATCTGTTCAAATTCCAGATACAGGCTTATCACCTTCGTAGAAGCCATGACCCAGTGATCCATCCCCTGCAACAGTGCCATCACTATATAAATCAAAAGGCAGCCCCCCAGCGCACCCATATAAAAGCCAACCCCCAGGGCAAGTCCCACACAGGCTGCTGCCCACAGACCCGCCGCTGTCGTAAGCCCCTTGACCCGATTGCGCCCAGTCACAATAATCGTTCCTGCCCCAAGAAAGCCAATGCCGGATACTACCTGCGCGCCCATGCGCGCTACATCAACACCGTCGTACAATATTGCAATATATTGATTTGTCAGCATCACAAGCGTTGCTCCCATACATACCAGCATATAGGTTCTAAAACCGGCAGGACGTTTTTTTCTGCCTCGCTCCACACCCAGAATTCCGCCACATAATAATGACAGGGCAAGCCGCACGCAGACGGACACCTCATTCAATTCCTTTAACACTTCCGGAATATGTATTCCCGTAAAATCACCTCCTTATTCAAAATACCAGCATTCTACATGAGCTGCTCCCACGCCGCGTACTTTCGTCTCCAAAGGTCTGGTTTCCGGGAAATTGTTCAGCCGGTTCTTAACGATCCAATACGTAAAATTGTTCCATGTAACCAAATGATAGTCTCCCCGTTCTGCATTTTCCTGTGCCTTCTCCACCTGCTCCGCCGTAAGACTGCTTACCGTCAGGTAGCCCTCGGTTGCCAGCAGAAGCTTCTGGCTGCTGTCCGACACTCTTACAAATTCCAGCTTATCCAGATATGGCAGCTGTTTTCCTTCTGCGTCTGCTTTCCAATAATACGGATTTCGTACAAATTCATAATAATTTCCGGTGACATCATTTTTCCCTGTCTCTCCGGAAAGGCAATACGGATTTAATGTAGGTACTCCAACAACATTCCATGCCTGTGTCACTGTTGCGCGCAGCATTTCCTCTATCCCTTCGTACCCCATATCCTTTGCCTTCGCCAGAGCTGCGTCCTCTCCCATATACTCCGGAAGCAGATTCACGAAATAATGCTCCGGCGCAAAGCAGATGCCGCCCTGTTCCAAAAGCTCGTTCAGGAATGACGGCTTTGCTTCTGCAAATGTCACACGAAAGGAAGTGTCGTCCAGCTTTTTGAAAGCCGCCCTTTCACCTCCATTCGTGGCAAAGCAGCTCCAAAGGTCTTCGCCAAACACCTTTGGCACACACAGCTGCTCATAAAAGAAAATACAATCGTCCGAAGTAAACGGCACTCCGTCCGACCAACGCATTCCCTTCCGCAGATAAATCGTGTACTCCGTAAAGGTTCCGTTTACCTCATAGGACTTTGCAATATTCGGCGTAATATTTCCCTCAGCATCATAACGAAACAAGCCCTCCGAGAGCAGTTCGCCCGTAATACTATCTGCCTTGATTGCCGCAAGCTGGGCACTTTCTCCATACACTCCGACAGAGCCCGACAGCTCCACCAGAACATCTGCTTTCTCCGGAATACGCTTTTCCAGCGCCGGCAGCTTTCCGGAATTTACCAGTGTCTGCAGCATTTCCGCTTCCTTTTCTGCATTTCCGACAGATGCCCCTGCTGTTATCTGCGGTGTCGCACTTACCTCCGGCGACGGTGCTTCGCCATTCCCCTCTCCCTGTTTCCTGCACCCGGAAAGCAACAGCAAAACCGCACCGGTCACCAGTACCCTCATCCATTTTTTTCGATTCATTTTCTGCTCCTCCTACAAAATGAAATGCCCCAAAAGCCGCCTGCCATGCCGGGCACAGCAGGACGTTGCCTTCTGGGACACTTTCTGTTTTAAGTGAAACCTAATAACGGAATGCGGATAATGCTTCCTGCAGCTTCCTTGCCTCGTCGTTCAGCATCGTGGATGCCTCCGACAGATTTTCCACTGCCTTCATCTGCAAATCTACCATACTCTGCACTTCTTCGGAAGCTGCCGAGGTCTGCTCCGACACTGCCGAAATACTGCTGATTGCATCTACCGTTACCGTCTGTGCCTCTCCGATACGATCCACGCCATTAGAGATATTTTTCAGACGTTCTGTCATTTCTTCTACATTTTCGCCAATATTCTTAAACAGGGAAATTGCATTTTGCAATGCCACGCTCTGGGACGTCACGATGTCCTCCGCCTGCGCTACCGTCCTAGCCGTACCCTCCGTCTGCTTTGTAATACCGTTTACAATCCCCGCAATTTCATTTGCTGCCTCTACAGACTGTTCTGCCAGTCTTCGAATCTCATCTGCCACAACTGCAAAGCCACGGCCTGCCTCGCCTGCTCTTGCTGCCTCAATGGAAGCATTCAAGGAAAGAAGATTCGTCTGTTCTGCAATATCGTTAAT
>CAZCON010000170.1:0-4202 GCA_964500085.1 uncultured Lachnospiraceae bacterium | reverse complement strand
ACGCAAGGTGTGGTCAATAAAGAGCCGAATAAGTGGTATGGACAGAATTGTGACTGGTGGCTACGTTCTCCGGGCATGGGAACCAACTGGGCTTCTTATGTACATGCTGCTGGAGTTTATATGTTAGACGGTTCTTATGTCACTGGCACAATTTCAGTTCGTCCGGTATTATGGCTTGATGTGCAGTCCGCAGAGGTTGAGAAAGTAGAGTAAAAACAAAATAGAGTTTGTGAAAGTAAGAGATGGTACGCTGCATCGGCGTTGTCTCTTACTTTTTTGATACTGTTTTACAAATAAATAACATGAAGGAGGAAAACAATGAAACGGAAGATAACAGCCCTATTGCTTTTAATTGTAATGCTTTTATCCGAATTACCCGTAAGAACGGCAGAAGCGGCACCGGCAGATACCGATGTGGTAGGCAACACCCATATCACCTATGATGTGACGGGTAAGAAATTATATCAGATTACAGTAGAAAATGGCAACCTGTGTATTCAGGGAGAGTATGTCTCTAACAGTGAGGCCCGGTTGTCTTATCATACAGCGTATCTGTATTTTACAACGGAGCCTACAGAAGGCTATCCGAAAACAGCTTCCAATGCTCACGGGGGACAAAACTATTATGCCGTAAATGTAAAGAATCACACCACAAAACCGTCGAACAGAGCCGGTTATGTGTATGATACCTATGTAATTAATGCACAGACCTTGGACGCAATGGCAGAGGCACTGTTCGGAGACCGGGATGCCTTAAAGGGAGGCGGAAAATCGGTGTATATCAGTGAGGGCTATGTATTAAAGGAGCGTACATCTACAAGTGCTGATTGGGAACTAAAAAGTAAGGAACTTGACACTATTGATGCAATTCAAAATGCTGCAGATTGGTCTGATGCAACGTATTATAACTTTCCGAATTACTACGACATCAAGTTGGATATTAACCTTGAGCCTTACCAAGTCTCCGTTTCAGCCGATGAGGGTGGCTCTGCCAGTGTGGGAAAGGTATCGAACTATTACGGTGACAGCGTTTCAGTAAAAGCTGTCGCTACGAAGGAGGACTATGTTTTTACCGGATGGGAGATAAAAGAAGGGGATGTGGTGTTGGAGGATGCCCTTGCGGAAAGCACCACCTTTCTTATGCCGGAGAGCAATGTATCGCTCCATGCCACTTTTGAGTATCAAGGTGGGCCTACGGTGCCACCCACGATGCCGCCGGTAGCAACACCGACACCGAAGCTGACAACAAAACCCGGTTTGACTCTGCCTCCTACGCCAATACCGACATCGACGCCAATACCAACCCCGACATATTATCCGGAGGACACCGACCAGATAAGAAAACATCGGGTACGTTATTACACCTCGGATGCAGGATATACCATGGAAACGATATACAACGAAAACGGGTTGCTGGCAGATAACACAGGCTTAGAGGTTCAGGGGAAAATAAAATCCAATACGTATACGAAGATGGATGCTTCGTACCAACTCGGAACGGACAGCGCCGGTAATACATGGTACTTTATTGCAAGTGGTTCTGATGCAACCTATGTGCATCCGGCAGTCTATGAAGGAAATAATGTCAACACGGAAGAGGTGCGAAACATTACAGAGCTTACCTTTCCGGAAACCATTACCTACAGAGGGACTGACTATACGGTAACAAGTATCGGCGGCGGCACGAGTATGTATAAAACGTCCAATTCCTCCTCGACCGATAATTCATCCTCGTCCACCACTATCTTTTCTGACACAAGCAGCGGCTATTATAGCTATTGGAAATACCTGTCAAACGAAAATACAAGCCGCCTTCACGAACAGACCTATACCACGGATATTGAGTATGCTTATGGTGTGGCAGGGACCGGCTTTATTACTAGTGAGGGACTCCGAGAGTTTTACTGGCACTACTATGATTCTGGAGAACGAATATATGATACCGAGGACTATATCAATTCCTATTACGTTCATAACACGACCTTACAATATGTCACTATACCGGATACTGTAACGCAGATATGTGATTATGCGTTTTACGGTTGTCAGGCATTGAAAAAAATCACGGGAGGAGACAGTATAACCTCCATCGGAGAAAGTGCGTTTATGGCATCGGACCATTTGCTTGCAAAAGCTTGCATAAACGGTAACGACCTAAAGGAAGAGAGCGGATACTCCGGATTTGTGTATTATTATTACAACAGTTCCTATACCTTTGGCGAATGTACTGATGTCATGACAAGGTGGGGAGAAACGATTGATTTAAGTGAGCGAATGGACTTGGCAGAGTTTCCGGCATTAAAGACCATAGGTAAGCGTGCATTTATGTGGCGTACCAACCTCTTTAGGGTGGAACTGCCATCCACCATCACATCAATCGGAACCAATGCTTTTGCCGGCTGTAAGCTGGAGAGTATCACGATACTGGGAGCGTCTGTTACTATCGCAAACGGTGCAAGCTATGAGGATGAGGACAATCACTCCTATCCATACGGTACCGCCGCCACCCTCGGAACCAAAGGAACAAAGGAGACTGTAATCATCACGGTACCAAATTCCACCGCAATGACCTACGGATTAGATAATAATTCGTATTATACGTTGCGCTGCGGTTATCAGGTGACCTATAATAATAATTTTACGCCGGAAGACACCTATATCGCTACTTCGATGTTAAAGGAACTGTACGAAACAGCAGTACAGGTGATTGATGTAAAATCCGGCGTAAGTCTGATATTGGATGATGATGGCGACTTGTTTTATCAATACAATGGATGGGCCTACCAGCTTATGAAGGGAACTAAGTTTTTGGAACTCAAAACCTTTGAAAACAGTGTGAGTTCCGGAGGCAGCCACATGGTAATCCAGTGCTATTTTGCTGTTGGGAAGAACGGAGAACTTTACGGAACAACGAAAAACAGCGTAACCTCATGGACTAATCTAGGAATGCCGAAAGGAGCACATTGTTTCCAGTTTAGCGGCAACAAATGCTCTAATTCTGGATGGATTTATTATCTGAATGCTGATGGAAGAATCTGTGTTGCGCGGGTAAATTACAGTAATACGGCGGTAACCCTTGTAGAACACGAGGAAATATTTCACGAGTATCCGTCTGCAGATTATAATTATAAGTTTGACAAAATCGTAATTGAAAATGAAGGAAAAGACTATCCGGGAACGGTAGCGAACCTTACACTTACATCTTCCACCGGAATACAATATTCCAACGGAGCACCGCCGCAGATTGTAGCGCATACGGCAAGTGACAGTTCGTATATGTCGAACGCCCTGGTTCGTTTTGCTGCGGAACCTATCAGCAACACCAGTGATATCGCAGCCTGCTATAAAGAACCGGATATCATTACAACGGTATCTCTGTTAAATGATGAACTATGGATATACAAGGAAGACGAAAGTAATTATGGTGATGGTTGTATCTTTGGTGGAACTTCCCAGATATACGACATTTATTACGTTGAAGCCGGAGGAGGACTAAATAAAGCTACCTACGATGCTTACAATCATAAATTTACAAAAACCTTCAAAAGCGTGTATGAAGCTTCGGATGCAAAAAGAGAGGACGACTGGGCCGTAATAAAATCCTCTATGATGGGTACGATAGTATGGAATGTCAGGAAGGACGATGGTAAGCTGATGTTTAGCGATACGGATGCAGACATTGTGCAGACATGGACGGTAGGCGGATATTATTATGCAAACACCTCTTATGGCGATAACCGCAAAGTGGAATATGACATTGAATATGTTCTGGATTCGAAAAACAGACTCTACTGTGTGTATCACCGGTATGTGGACGGTAGCGGTTCGCTAGGCTTTGAAGGCAAGCTTTTGGTAAGTGACGTGTCAACGGTACAATATTTAGATAACGGAGATTATGAAAAAGGGTTCCTTATATTGGATAAAAACGGTGTCTTATGGAGTCTTGGAGCATCTTCCAACGGTGTTTTCGTAACAAGGGACTCCTATGTAGCCGGACGCGATGAGGACGGAGAAAGAGTGTTTTCTTGTCTCATTACGCCAACCCAAATATCTTCCTCGGTTGTATTTGCGGACTTTTATACCGACACGACGTATTTGTTGGCACAAGCTGTAGACGGAACCGTTTATGCTGCCGGGAACAGCGTGGCGGTCTTCGGAGACAATATTACTCATTACGGTAAGCTTACAAAGATATCCGCAAT
>CAZCON010000169.1:0-4246 GCA_964500085.1 uncultured Lachnospiraceae bacterium | reverse complement strand
ACATTTCATAGATGGCGTGTATAATAGAAAATGTTTTGATATACTAAACTTTAAGTTTATTTTTACTTTACCCCTGCATTGGCTGTGTTTTACCATGGAAGGGCTGCGAAGGAAAGGGGGCGTTGCCGATGGAAATCGGCGCAAAAATCAAGGAGCTCCGTGTACAGAAGGGGCTGACGCAGGAAGAGCTCGCGGATCGTGCAGAGCTGTCAAAGGGCTTTATTTCACAGCTGGAGCGTGACCTGACTTCACCGTCCATTGCGACGCTGGTGGATATCTTACAATGTCTCGGTACGGACCTGGAGAAGTTTTTCACCGGAACGGCAGCAGAGCAGGTGGTATTTAAAAAGAGCGATTATTTTGAAAAGGAAGATGCGGAGCTGAAAAACCGTATTGAGTGGATTATTCCGAATGCCCAGAAAAATATGATGGAACCGATTTTGCTGACGCTTGCTCCGGAGGGGTCCACTTATCCGGACAATCCTCACGAGGGAGAGGAATTTGGCTACATTCTAAGCGGCAGTATTGAGCTTTGTATCGGAAGTAAGAAATTTAAGGCAAAAAAGGGCGAGTCCTTTTACTTTGTACCAAATAAAACGCATTATATAAAGGCAACGGGAAAGCAGGGGGCAGTGCTTCTCTGGGTATCTACACCGCCGAGCTTTTAATGCAAAGGAAGGGTTACGGAAAACTGAGGAAGCAGTATGGAAGGAGAACGGCAGGATGGCACAGGAGAATAAGTTAATTACGCTGGAGAATATTACAAAAAAATATGGCGGCCAGGTGATTCTGGATGATTTGAATCTTTATATCAGAGAAAATGAGTTTTTGACATTATTGGGACCGTCCGGGTGCGGAAAGACAACAACGCTCCGGATTATCGGCGGCTTTGAGACTCCGGATGCCGGACGTGTGATTTTTGACGGGAAAGACATTACGAACCTTCCGCCGAACAAACGTCAGTTAAATACGGTATTTCAGCGTTATGCGTTGTTTACCCACATGACAATTGCAGAAAATATTGCATTTGGTCTTAAGATTAAGAAAAAGAGTAAGCAGTATATTAAGGATAAAATAGAATATGCATTGAAGCTGGTAAATCTGGACGGCTATGGAAACCGTATGCCGGATTCCTTATCCGGCGGTCAGCAGCAGCGTATTGCGATTGCGAGAGCGATTGTGAATGAGCCAAAGGTGCTGCTTCTGGATGAGCCGCTTGGGGCGCTGGATTTGAAGCTCCGCCAGGATATGCAGTATGAACTGATTCGTTTAAAGAATGAGCTAGGAATTACCTTTGTATATGTTACGCATGACCAGGAGGAGGCTCTGACGATGTCGGATACCATTATGGTTATGAATCAGGGGTACATTCAACAGATTGGTTCTCCGGAAATGATTTATAATGAGCCAAAGAATGCGTTCGTGGCAGACTTTATCGGTGAAAGCAATATTATCGGCGCAACCATGATACAGGACCGGCTGGTAGAAATTCTTGGTGCGAAATTTGCCTGTGTAGATGAAGGGTTTGGCAGTAACTGTCCGGTGGATGTCGTGATTCGCCCGGAGGATGTGGATCTGGTAGAGCCGGAGAAGGGCACCATTCAGGGGGTTGTAACCTCTCTGATATTTAAAGGGGTACATTATGAGATGGAGGTGGAGGCAAACGGATTTACTTGGCTGGTACACAGTACGGACCTTTCACCGGTGGGAAAGCAGGTAGGAATCAAGGTGGATCCGTTTGATATTCAGATTATGAATAAACCGGAATCGGAGGATGAGGAGGCTGTTGGAGTCAATGAGTAAACAGAAGAAGGGAAGTCTTGCCAGACGCAATCGCCTGGCGCAGCATCTGTTGTCTACGCCTTATGTGCTTTGGTGTATCGGATTCATTATTTTGCCTTTGGTAATGATTGTGTATTACGGCCTGACAGCCCGTGACGGTGGTGGCTTTACGTTGGAAAATTTAAAGCTGATTTGGGAACCGACCTATCGTTCCACTCTGATTTTGTCGGTACAGCTTTCGGTAATCAGTACCCTGGTCTGTCTTTTGATTGCTTATCCGCTTGCACTTGCGCTTCGTGCGTTGCGTTTGAAGAGTAACGGATTTGTGATTTTATTGTTTATGCTGCCGATGTGGATGAATTTTTTACTTCGGACCATTGCGTGGCAGAATATTTTAGAGAAGAACGGCATTATTAACACAATATTAAAGGCACTGGGACTTCCCATATTAAATATTATCAATACGCCGACGGCGATTGTTCTTGGCATGGTGTATGATTTTTTGCCGTTTATGATTATTCCGATTTATAATGTACTTTCAAAAATCAGTGATGATGTGCTTCAGGCGGCCTCTGATTTGGGTGCAAATTACATTCAGATATTGTTTCGTGTAATTATGCCGCTTTCCATGCCGGGAGTTATCAGCGGTTTAACTATGGTGTTTGTTCCGTCGCTGACGACCTTTGTTATTTCGGATATTTTAGGCGGAGGCAAGATTTTGCTGATTGGAAAGGTCATCGAGCAGAAATTTAAGATGGCGAATGACTGGAATGCGGGTTGTGGCTTGTCTCTTGTGCTGATGGTATTCATTTTCATCTGTATGGCAATCGTACAGAAATATGACAAGGATTCGGAGGGAACGAGCGTATGGTAAAACGTCTGATTCAAAAGGGGTATATCGGTCTTGTCATTGTGTTTTTGTATGCGCCGATTCTGGTGCTTGCGGTCCTTTCCTTTAATGCGTCAAAATCCCGCGCAAAGTGGGGAGGCTTTACGCTGAAATGGTATCGGGAAATGCTGGAAAATGAAAAGATTCTGAGTGCATTGGGCACAACGCTGTTACTGGCACTGTTATCGGCACTGCTCGCAACGGTGCTTGGTACGCTTGCGGCGGTTGCCATGAGCCGTATGAAAAAGCTCCCGAAGGCCATTCTGATGAGTATTACGAATATTCCGATTTTAAATTCGGAAATCGTGATTGGTATTTCGCTGATGCTGTTGTATTTCGCAGTGAGTTTTTCGCTTGGTTTTACGAGCGTATTGCTGGCACTGACTGCGGCGCATATGCCGTATGTGGTACTCAATGTCCTGCCGAAGCTTCGTCAGACCAGTAAGAGTACCTATGAAGCGGCACTTGATCTGGGAGCATCACCGGTTTCTGCTTTTTTTAAGATTGTGCTTCCGGATATTTTTCCGGGGGTGATGTCCGGATTTATGCTCGCCTTTACGTTGGCACTGGATGATTTTGTAATTACCCATTTTACCAAGAATGCAAGGGTAAGTACCTTGTCTACGGTCATTTATTCCGAGACGAGACGAGGAATTGAGCCGGAAATTTATGCGCTTTCTACGGTGTTGTTTACTGTGGTTCTGATTCTTCTGGTAGTGGTAAACCGTATGAAAGCTGGGGCTGCCAAAAAAGCGGCTGAAAGACAAAAATAGTCATGAATTAATTCATGGATAAATGAAGGAGGAAAAAAGGAAATGAAAAAAGGCTTATTAGCAGGCGTATTATTAGGAGCGGCAATGGTATTCGGTGCTTGCGGAAAAGAGTATCCGAACGGCGAGGTGGTTGTGTACAACTGGGGAGAGTACATAGACGAAGCTGTAATTGAGATGTTTGAGGAAGAGTATGGCATTGAGGTTGTGTACGATACCTTTGTGGAAAATGAGGATATGTATCCGATTGTCAGCATCGGTGAGGTAAATTATGATGTGGTATGTCCATCGGATTATATGATTAATCGTATGATTCAGGAGGATTTGCTGGCAGAGCTGAATTATGATCATATTCCGAATATTAAGAACATTGATCCTGAGTATTTAAAGAGTGCGGAGGAGTTTGATCCGGGCAATAAGTATGCAGTACCGTATTGCTGGGGAACGGTTGGTATCCTTTACAATAAGACGATGGTAGATGAGGAAATTACGAGCTGGTCCGCTATTTTTGATGAGAAGTATGCGAATGATATTTTAATGATTGACAGCGTACGTGACGGTATCGGAATTGCGTTAAAGTATCTTGGCTATTCCATGAACAGCACGGATGAGGCACAGCTTGAGGAAGCAAAGCAGCTTTTAGTTGAGCAGCGCCCACTTGTGCAGGGGTATTTTGTGGATGAAGTACGTAATAAGATGATTGGAGAAGAGGCAGCTATCGGTGTAATTTATTCTGGCGAAGCAATCTATACCCAGAGAGAAAATGAGAATCTCGTTTATGTTGTACCGGAGGAGGGCTCTAATG
>CAZCON010000168.1:0-4276 GCA_964500085.1 uncultured Lachnospiraceae bacterium | reverse complement strand
ACGTTAGAGGAAGTGGTAGGGCAGGAACATATTTTGGGAGAGGGAAAGCTTCTTTCTAGAGCAATCAAAGCGGATAAGCTCGGCTCCGTGATTTTTTACGGACCGCCGGGAACGGGGAAAACGACGTTGGCACAGGTGATTGCCCATACGACCAGCTCTGAGTTTACCCAGTTAAATGCTACGGTGGCGGGGAAAAAGGATATGGAAGAGGTCGTTGCAAGGGCAAAAGAGACACTCGGTATGTATGGAAAGAAAACAATTTTGTTTGTGGACGAGATTCACCGTTTCAATAAAAGCCAACAGGATTATCTGCTCCCGTTTGTAGAGGACGGTACGGTATCCTTAATTGGAGCGACCACGGAAAACCCGTACTTTGAGGTAAACGGAGCACTCATTTCGCGCTCTGTGATTTTTGAGTTAAAGCCACTGTCGAAGGAAAATGTCGAGAAGCTGCTGTACCGCGCACTGGAGGATACGGAACGCGGACTTGGGGCTTATCAGGCAGTGGCAGACCCGGAGGCGATTTCCTTTCTTGCGGATGTGGCAAATGGTGACGGAAGAACTGCATTAAATGCGATTGAGCTTGGCGTTTTAACGACAGAGCGCAGCGCAGACGGACTGATACATATTACGCGAGAGGTGGCGGCAGACTGCATCCAGAAGCGGGTGCTCCGGTACGATAAGGATGGTGACAATCATTATGACAATATTTCTGCATTTATAAAAAGCATGCGCGCTTCAGACCCGGATGCGGCGGTGTATTATCTGGCAAAGATGCTGTATGCGGGAGAGGAGCCGGCATTTATTGCAAGACGGATTATGATTTGCGCGGCAGAGGATGTGTCGAATGCGGACCCGCAGGCATTGGTGGTAGCTACCAACGCGTCCTTGGCAGTAGAACGGCTCGGAATGCCGGAGGCAAGGATTGTTTTGGCACAGGCGGCTGCCTATGTGGCATGTGCGCCGAAAAGTAATTCCGCCATCTGTGCCATTGATAAGGCGATGGAGTATGTGGCAAACCACAAGACGGCACCGGTGCCGGTACATTTGATGGACGCGCACTACAAGGGAGCGGCAAAGCTGAATCACGGGATTGGTTATCAATACGCCCACGCGTTTCCAAATCATTATGTGGAGCAGCAGTATCTGCCGGATGGCGTGATAGGAGAGAAATTTTATGAACCGACGGAGCAGGGCTATGAACGGGTGCAGAAAGAGTGGCTTGCTTTTTTAAAGGGAGGGAAAAAGCCTTCAGAAGAAGAAAAAGTGCATGGAAGGAAGGAATAAGAGAAAATGAGCTTGAAAAAGGAGAAAGGCAATAAAGAAAAGAAGGTAACACTGAAACAACTTGTGGCAGCGGTAGGAATTATTCTACTGCTTGGTATGTATGCGGTAAGCTTGCTTCTGGGGATTCTTGCCAGACCGGGAGCAGAGGGAATGTTTTTGGCAAGCCTTGCCTGTACGATCATTATACCGGTGGGAGTATATGGTCTTTTAAGACTGGCAGAGCTTCGTAAGAAGAACGAGGAAAAGGGCATGACGCTAGGGGAGCTTCGCAGGTATAACAGGCGCTTAAAAAATGGCGAAAGCGCAGAAGAACTTGCAAAGGAAATAGAAGAGAAGTACGGGGAGAAGGAAGAATAGGTTTCTTGCAACAGTGTTTGCAAAATATCGCTATATTTCCGTAAACGGTAAGAATGGGGGCTCGCACATTCGTGCGACAGCCCCCTGTTTATTTAAAACTCTTCTTCGGTTCCTTCCGGCGTATAGTCCGGATTTACCCTGATATGAATTTTGTCAATACGGTTTTTGTCTACCTCGGCTACTGTATAGGTAATCCCCTTGTCAGTAAGAGTTTCGCCTTCAACCGGCAGGTGATCCAAAAGGAATATAACATGTCCCGCAATGGAGTCGTAGTCATCGGAAGCAAGGGAAAGTCCTAACGCCTCATTGACCTCATCTAGTTTGGCGGAGCCGTCCACGAGATATTCATTATCTCCAATGGCTTTTATTACATCCTCTTCATCCTCATCGTATTCGTCACGAATTTCACCGACAATTTCTTCTATCAGGTCTTCCAGTGTGACAAGACCGGCAGTGGCACCATATTCATCCAGAACGATGGCAAAAGAAATAGAATCCTTCCGCATCTCCCGAAGGAGTTCAGAGGTCTTTTTGTATTCGTAAGTAAAGTAAGGCTCGCGTAAAAATTCTGCAAGGCGGAATTCTTCTTTTTTTCCACGGTAAAAGAAAATATCCTTGAGATTTACGATGCCGATGACATTATCACGGGTTTCGTGATAAACTGGGAGGCGGGTAAACATATTTTCTTCAAATGCGGCAACCAGACCGTCATAATCTACCGTATCCTCCACAAAATCCATGTCGATGCGTGGCACCATAATATCCCTTGCAAGAGAGTCTCCAAAATCCACTACATTGTTAATCATTTCCCGTTCTTCGCTTTCGATAACGCCTTCCTCATGACTGACATCGACAATGGTAAGCAGCTCATTCTCCGTCATGCCTACATTTTTCTTTGCAGGGTCAATACGGAACAGCCAAAGGATACCGAGCGATATCTTATTTAGAATAAAGATAACCGGAGTCATGATTCTTGTTAAGAACAGAATGAACGGCGCATAAATGAAAGCCAGCTTTTCATTGTAAATGGTTGCCATTGTCTTCGGGGTAATCTCACCGAAAATCAGTATAAGAACGGTCAGAATACCGGTTGCAACTCCCGCCGGGATGGAGTGAAACTGCTCAATCACGAGGGATGTGGTAAGGGAGGAGGCTGACAGATTTACAATATTATTGCCGATTAGGACGGCGCTGATCATTTTGGAAGGCTCCTCGATTAATTTTGCAACGGTTTTTGCACTGCGTTTGCCCTCTTCAGCAAGAGTCCGGACACGAATCTTGTTTACGGTTGTAAGAGCTGTTTCCGCAGAAGAAAATATCGCAGATAGCGATAAAAGAATAATTAGCACGATTATCTGTGCCGTGGGGTCCAAAAAAATCATCTCCTTTTATGTATAGTATTTTCATGATAGCATGAATCATGAAAAGTGTCAATAGGTGTCGTTCCTTGATTTCAGCCAAAAAAGTGTTTGGACTGCTTGACTTTTTTTGAGTTTCACTATATAATCTATAAGATAATGAGTAGCTATGCACAAACGGTGGGATTGTCACAGAGAAAGGAGCCGCCATGATAAAAAGTATGACCGGATTCGGCAGATGCGAACTGTCAGAAGAAGGGCGCAGGGTGACTGTTGAGATGAAAGCGGTAAATCACCGCTACAGCGAATTTTCCATAAAGCTGCCGAAGCGGCTGAATGTATGTGATGTAACGGTGCGTAACATTTTGAAGCAGTACATCAGTCGTGGGAAGGTGGATGTGTTTGTTTCCTATGAGGATGAAACCGAGGGAAAAGGATGTGTCCGTTATGATGCAGAGCTGGCAAAGGAATATTACGATATATTGATGCGTATGGCAGAGGAGTTTCCGGTGGAAAACGATATCCGGATTTCCACACTTTCTAAATATCCGGAGGTGCTGACGGTTGTAGGTGAGCCACAGGATGAGGAGGCTCTTTATGGTCTGCTGGAGCGTGCGGTACATGGTGCGGCAAAGCAGTTTGTGGAAACGCGCATTGCAGAGGGCGAGAGACTTCGGGAGGATTTGACTGCAAAATGCAACAGAGTGGCTGAGCTGGTGGCACAGGTAGAGGAACGTTCTCCTCAGATTATGGAGGAGTATCGGAAAAGGCTTTCTGAGAAAGTGTCAGAGGTACTGGGGGACGCCAAGGTGGACGAACGGTTGCTTGCGACGGAGATTACCCTGTATGCGGATAAGATTTGTACGGATGAAGAAACGGTGCGCCTTCGCAGTCATGTAGCCAATATGCTGGAGACATTTTGTGAGGGGGAGAATATCGGACGTAAGCTGGACTTTGTTGCACAGGAGATGAACCGCGAGGCGAATACGATTTTGTCAAAGGCAAACGATATTACGGTCTCGAACATTGCCATTGATTTAAAGACTGAGATTGAGAAAATCCGTGAACAGATTCAGAATATTGAGTAACGGAGAGTGATACGATGGAACGAATGATTCCGATAGGTTTCGGAAATATGGTAAATGCGGCAAAGATTATCGGTGTGGTAAAGCCGGAGGCGGCACCGGTGCGTCGTATGGTACAGAATGCAAAGGATACGGAGCGGTGTCTGGATGCTACCTGTGGCCGCAAATGTAAATCCGTGATTGTGATTG
>CAZCON010000167.1:0-4296 GCA_964500085.1 uncultured Lachnospiraceae bacterium | reverse complement strand
GACGAAGTCACGAAGTTGAGGGTGAGCGAAGCGAGGCTTACGCGAAAAAAGAACTATAAACATTCTTTGAAGAGTCGCAGGGCGTTCCGGTAAAAGACTTTTTCAATTTCGCCGGTAGTAAGACCTGCGTCCCTGAGAGCATGCTCCAGACGGGAAAGACAGGAAATGTCCGGAATTGCTGCGTTTCCGGCGATGCCGTCAAGGTCGGTGCCGAGAGCAGGAGTGTCAGTGCCCGCGACAGAAATAATATGCCTGACATGCCGAACAAGAGCGGTAAGCACTTCCTCGGAGGTGCCCTGCTTTGTCAGCAGAAAGGGCTCATGCAGATTCAGACCGGCGATGCCGCCATGTGCTGCCAGTGTACGGAGCATTTCATCGGAGAGGTTACGGGGCACATTGCAGACGGAACGCGCATTGGAATGACTGGCAAGAAACGGTTTTCTGCAGTGCGATGCAATGTCAAAAAAGCCGGCGTCCGATAAATGGGAGACATCCACCAGAATACCAAGCCGTTCTGCCTCTGCAAGAAAATCAAAGCCGACAGGAGTAAGCCCTGAGGAGGGCAGAACCCCTGAGGGGAGAAAGGAGGAAAGAATGTTTGCGGGACTGCCAAGGAGTGTGCGGTGGTTCCAGGTGATGGTTGCCATACGTACCCCCATAGAATAGAGGGTGGGCAGCAGCAAAACCGGTTGTTCGGAAAGACAGCTTTCTTCTAAGGCGAGTAGGGCAGAAATTGCTCCGGCATTCCGGTTTGTGAAAATGTCATCATAAGTCAGGACCTGTCGCAGAGCACCGTCGGATAGACGCAGAAGCGTGCGAAAACAGTTATGCTGCCGGAGAATGTTCTCCCAGGGGGAAATATTTGTACATTCGGCCAGATCCGTGAAGAAAGCGAAGCATTGCAGGAGAGAACCGGAGGCGCGAAGGCCGGGGAGTGTGATATGGGAGCGGGAGAATTTTGATGGCAGGAAAAAATCATGAGGGGAAGAACAAAGCTTTGAAAGCGTATCACAGTGTAAGTCAATGACAGGTATCATGGGAAGAAGCTCCCGTGAATATTTTTTATAATATATGCAACACACGGAAAAACATGTGGAGGAGAGAAACAGCTACAAGGGCTGGTCGGTATCAGAGGGAACATATACGGCAATTTCTTCCAGACGACAATTCAGAATACGGCACAGGTCATTTAAGGTTGTCGTGTTCATCGGTTTGTCCTTACGGAGCTTATCGAGAATGGCACTTGAAACATGATGCTTATTGATTAAGGTATAGGTGGTTTCCTGAGACTTTTCCAGAGTTTCCCAAAATGGACGATAGCTAATCAAATTTTCCGACCTCCTTCCTAATAAAGTAAGCATATAATGTAGTTTTATTCTTGACTATGGTTAGGAAAGTGACTATAATTAGAATAAATGAGAAAGAGAACATTTGAGAGTATACTGTTAAAAATTTAAAAGAATAGACAAATCCTGAAAAAAGGAGTATACTATAGCCAGAAAAATATGGGAGGTATCATATGGAGACACTCTATTCCCGAATGAAACCGTGGCTTGGGGAGGAAAAACAGTTGCTGGAGCGTATGGCGGGACGACTGGATTTATGGGAAGAGTGTGTCAGACTGTTTCCGCGGGAGGAAATTGTAGCGGCAGCGGATCAGGCATTAGAGGAAAAGGATGCTACGAGACTGTATGGTGAGGTACATCGGTTAAAAGGGAATTTGGCAAATTTTGGATTTGATGCACTGGCGTGGGAGGCGGAAGCAGTGCTTGCGGCAATCAGGGAGAAGTCCGCAGCGCAGGTCAGGGAGCATTACCGGAGATTGCGGAATGAGTATTTAAAACTGATAGAAAGGATAGGGGATGTCGAATGGAGCGGAAACGAATCGGAATATTTATCGGGGATGTAACGCAGACCTTTGCAAGCAGGATATGCAGGACCATCAGTGAAAAGGCGGATGAGTACGGTTATGACGCTTATTTCTTTACACTGTTTACAACCACTGGGGATAATCTGCTGTATGCCGAGGGCGAGCGGAAGATTTTCGAACTGCCGGATTACAGCGAGCTGGATGGGATTATTGTGGCGCTTGATACGTTGGAGCTTCCGGGATGTAAGGAAAGGCTGGTGGAAAAGCTCTCACAGGTATCCTGCCCGGTTGTTTGCCTCAGAGAGCGTGCAGAGGGCTTTTACAGCGTGATGGTGGATGAAACGACCTCGATGGAACGCATGATTCGGCATTTTATAGAGGTACATAAATTTCACGACATTTGCTTTATGACAGGAAACATGGCGATGGAGGACGCTCAGAAGCGACTTGAGTGCTATAAACGTGTCATGAAGGAATATGACCTTAAGGTAGACGACACGATGATTTATTACGGAAACTACTGGAAGACACGCGGAAATGCTGCAGTAGATCATTTTCTGGCCTCCAGAGTAGATTCTTATCCACAGGCGATTGTCTGTGCAAACGACTATATGGCGATTTCTGTCTGTATTGCGTTGGAGGATCGCGGAATCCGTGTGCCGGAGGATATCTGTGTGTCCGGCTTTGACGATTTGATTGAAGCACAGCAGTGCCTGCCGCCGTTAAGCAGTGTTGCCGTGCCGTTTGAGACGATGGCGGCAAGAGCAGTGGACCTCATTGATGAGGTGAATCGTGGAGAGACGCCGGACAAGATTCAGTACATTACGGTAATGGAAAAATATCGGGACAGCTGTGGCTGCAAGCGGCATAAGGTAAAAAATGAATGGGGAAACATTAACCGGAAGCTGCAGGAGCAAAGAGATGTCAATTACCAGACGATTTTTATGAATGCAGATCTGGAAGGAGTTACGGACGAAAAGCTACTGCTGACTACAGCACATAAATACATCTACGACCATGCAAAGCGTATGTGGATCTGCCTGTGTGATGAGGCGGAAAAGCTGACGGAGGAAGAGGAAAATGTAGGTAGCACCCGTCTGGAATATACCGATAATATGATACTACGCTCCGTAAAATCGCCAAACGGAGGTCTGCAGCTGGAAAATCTGCGTTTTGCGCGCCGGGAACTGATTCCGGAATCCACACGAAGTGAAATGGAGAATGGCAGCTTCTTTTTCCTGCCGCTGCATTATAAAAACCACAATCTTGGCTATGTGGTTACATGCCATGAAAATTACGGACATTATGACGAATATCTGCAACCGTGGATGATGAATTTTGCGGTGGCACTGGAAAACTATCAGATATATCGCAGCCTGAATGCAATGGAAGAGATTAAGAGGGTGTACAAGGAGGACGCGCTGACGGGGATTCCGAACCGCCGTGGCTTTGAGGAGCAGGCAAGAAAGGTGTACGGAGATGCGGCTTATGTGAGAAAAAGCGTGGCAATTGTCAGTATAGATATGGACCGGCTGAAGCAGATTAATGACGGCTTCGGTCATGCGGCAGGCGACGATGCTCTTTGCCGTGTGGCAAAGGCACTGAAGCTTATTGCGAGTGACAATATGGCCTATGGGCGGACCGGTGGCGATGAGTTTTGCGTGGTGCGCCGCATTGAAACGCTGGGAGAGGGAGAGGAGTTTATTGTCAACCTGCGAAAAACACTGGAGAAGGTCAATGCACAGTATGATACGGAGTATGTTGCAGAGGTGAGCTGCGGCACCTATGAGGTAAAGAATGCAAGCCGGATGACTCTGATGCGAGCGCTGGAATTAAGCGACGCACAGATGTATGAAGATAAAAGGCAGCGAAAAACAAACAGGGAAAGCTAAAGAAAGATTACAGCAGGAGTATAAAGGACGAAAACAGATTTCAGATGAACGGCTGCCCCTGAGTGATATGGCGTTTAACGCAGTAAAATGCGGATTTTCGGACAAAGCCATACCGCTCAGGGACAGCTGTTTTTTTATCTTATAAGAACCCTCCGTCAAATCGGATGACCTGACCTGTAAGATAGGATGGCATCTCGGAGAGTAAAAGCAGTGCCTGTGCGACTTCTTCCGGCGTTGCAAAGCGGTTTGCGGGAATCTCCGCACAAAGGGCGGCACGCTCTTCCTTGGAAAAGCAGTGGTTCATATCAGTGTCAATGACACCACAGGCAAGTGCATTGACCGCGATGTTGCTTGGCGCAAGCTCCTTGGCAAGCCCCTCTGTCAGGGCATTTAAGCCTGCCTTTGCAGCAGAATAGGCCACCTCACAGGAAGCACCGGAGCAGCCCCATATGGAAGAAACATTTAAAATGACACCGTCCGGCTGTCCGGCTGCTGTCAGGCGTTTCCCGCGGTTTGCCAGAAGATGTGGAAGAG
>CAZCON010000166.1:0-4305 GCA_964500085.1 uncultured Lachnospiraceae bacterium | reverse complement strand
ATACTGCAAGATGTGCAGAGTTCACTACACCGGAGGGTCAAGATAAGGGCGCGGCAATCTGTAAGAAGCATGGCATTGACGCGGTTGTAGTCATCGGTGGCGATGGTTCTTTTCAGGGCGCAAGAAAGCTTTCAGCGCGCGGAATCAATACAATTGGCGTACCGGGCACGATTGATTTGGACATTGCCTGTACGGATTATACCATTGGCTTTGATACTGCAATTAACACCGCGATGGAAGCCATTGACAAGGTGCGTGATACCTCTACCTCCCATGAAAGATGCAGTATCATTGAGGTAATGGGTCGTCATGCGGGTTACATTGCACTATGGTGTGGTATTGCAAACGGTGCGGAGGATATTCTGCTTCCGGAGCGTTACGAGGAGAATTTCGAGCAGCGTATCATTGAGAATATTAAAGAAAAGAAATCAATTGGCAAAAAGCATCACATTATCATCAATGCAGAGGGCGTGGGTGATTCCTACGAGATGGCAAAGCGGATTGAGCAGGCGACCGGCATGGAAACGAGAGCAACGATTGTCGGACATATTCAGCGTGGCGGAAGTCCGACCTGCCGTGACCGTGTTTATGCGTCCATGATGGGAGCAAAGGCAGTTGAGCTGCTTTGCGAGGGCAAGAGTAATCGTGTGGTTGCCCATAAAAATGGTGAACTGGTTGACTTTGATATTGAAGAAGCACTTGCAATGAAGAAGGATTTGGATGAGAGCATGGTGCAGATGTCAAAGAAGCTTTCCAGAAAGTAAAGCGTGAAGGATTATGAAAAAAGGGGCTGTCAGGAAATAGATAGTCCATAACAGAGGAGGCTGTGACCACCCGGTCACAGCCTCCTCTAAATATAAGCCGAAATCCAGCGGTTGTACGAGAAACTGGAGGAATGTGCAAAAAGACGGTTACAGTAAATGTTTATTTTATACGGCTATATCGACATTTGCACCGAGAACGGCGTCTAAGTCGGCGGCTTTTCTGTTTTTGTCATATTCTGAATTACCATATTTTATCAGAGTACGTGTAGTGCCTCCGGCAACATAGGAACGTCCGCATTCCGGACAAATGGCTGTTTTAAGGGAAACTGTTGCAGAAATCAGTTCGTTTCCCGGTTTGTTTCCTTCCCGTTTTGCGTTGGCAACGTGCTCCTTTTCATGTGACATGACAACACCGGCAGAAGCCTCCGGAGCAATATGACCCGGAGCCTTAAAGGAAACATTGCCTTCATCGGAGCCATCAACATAGCTGCGTCTGGCACAGGTCTGACACTCTCCCTTCGGCACGGTTTTTCCGGTACGGTTTCCCTGAATGCTTTCATTCTCGCCGGAAATCTGCTCGGCAGAGGCAGAGGGGAAAACGGCACTGGCCGGTGCGTGGAAAAGGGCAGCAGAAGCGTAATTTCGGTCGGTCTGTGCATGATTTATCGAAAGAAACATCACTCTGCCTCCTTTCATAAAGCAGTAATATCAAAAGCTATCGCTTTTTGATATTGGAATAGGCACTGGTTTTTTCCTGCTGACGCTCCCGCTGCTTCAGCATGAGGTAATTAGAAAGATGCGGGTTTGGCTCAATGAATTTGCAGCCGTAGCTGTAGCTGTTTTTTTCTTCCTGATATTCTCTTCGTACAATGGTAGCAGAAAGAACGAGGGTTTTACGTTCAGTGAGCGGAATGGACAGGCGGATGGTACGGGAAATTTCGTATTCCTCCCGGCTGACAAATCCAAAACCGGTTTCGCTGATATCACGAACCAGAACAGTATAAGACTGGGGACCATTGCTTTGGAAAACTGTGATATTCATGGTTTCACCGATATATACCCGGAAAGAATTGCGCCGGTTATACGGCTTTGCTTCGCCCTCCAGAGTCGCTTTATAGTAGGTACCGCTCTTGGTTTTGACCAAAGGAAGCTCAATACCGTGCCAAGCATAAACGGACTGCTCCTGTACATATAAAAAATCAATGGTACAGGAAGTTCCGAAGCCTACCGTGCGCCCTTCAATTAAAATTGGATGCAGTAAGACATAATCGGAGTGTATTTCAGCAATGGTTGTAGTTAAATCCTTTGATTTTAGTCCGACGGTGACAACAAGTGTCACCGTGCTTTTTTCTTCTAAATCCGAAATTGTCATAGATAAACCTCATGTATAGGAATTGCAAATTGTGAACGGTTGAATTGCTTTTTAGTATTCGCAATCCGGCTTCTTATTTTAAGTATACACTAAATTTTGGCACACTGCAAGCAAAAACGTCCTGAAATTTGTTGTTTTACAGTCGTAAGTGTGTTATAATTCTAAAGAAAGTATGCCTTTTCGGTAGCTCTTTGCGTAAAAGGGGAAGAAAATGGAAAAGGCTGGAAGGAGAAGCGATGATTTTCCCAAGATGGCTACAAAAGGGAGACTGTATTGGCGTTACGGCATGCTCCGCAGGAAAAACAGCGCCGGTGGATTTGGTGCGGCTTGATAACGGAGCAAGACAGCTTGAGAAAAGAGGTTATCGTGTGCTCGAAACGCCGGATGTGAGAAAAGAAGAAAAGGGAAGAAGTGCACCGGCAGGAATACGTGCAGAGGAGTTGCACTCTTTGGTGCTAAATCCGGAGGTGAGTCTGGTGATACAGGCAGCCGGAGGCGATTATCTGGCGGAAATGTTGTCCTTTACGGATTTTGAAATGATAAAAAGGAAACCGAAATGGTATCAGGGGTATTCCGACCCTACGGGACTTTTGTTTTCGATAACGACAAATTGCGATATGGCAACAGTATATGCCGGAAACTTTGCAGATTTCGGAATGCAGCACTGGCATCCCTGTCTGGAACAGAATCTTGCGCTTTTAGAGGGAAAGCAGATGCTGCAAAGGAGCTTTCCGCTTTATAAAAATGGATTTGCAGAACGGCTGACCGGCTTGGAGGATTATCAGGAGGACACACCGGTATGCTGGGAAAGCAGCAGCGGAGCGGTGACGCTTTCCGGACGACTGCTCGGCGGATGTCTGGACGTGCTGCTGAATCTGGCAGGTACCCGGTTTGACAGGACGACAGAATGGTGTGAGCGCTATAAGGCGGATGGGATTTTATGGTATCTTGAAAGCTTTGCGTTAAGTGCGGAACGGCTGACCTGCGGATTATGGCAGCTTAAGGAGGCAGGGTGGTTCCGGTATGCAACCGGCTTTGTATTTGGCAGACCGGCGTTCTTCTCCGGCGAAAATGAAATTTCATATCGTGAGGCAGTAGAGGCGGTACTTGGAGAACTGGATGTGCCGATTGTTTATGAAGCGGATATCGGGCACAAGGCCCCAAGACTTACAATGATAAACGGCGCTCTTGCAGAGCTTTCCGTCGGAGCCGGAGGAGGAGAGCTTTGCATGAAATGCTGTCGTTGAGGAAAAACAAAAAAGCTACTTGTCATTTTGAAAGGGAAAAGGTATACTGTAGCTAGGATAAATACTGAAGCAACGGGTGTTTTTCTAAAAGCTGCAGAGAAACCAGCCATGTACGGTCGAAAAGGAGGATTTATGGAAGAAAAGAGAAAAAGCAGGCGTTTGCCGATTACGTTAGAATTAAGTGTATCGTCTTTGTTTAAACAGGACAATGTCAGGGTTGACGTAAAGGAGGCTCCAATTGTAGTAACAGACGTTTCAAAGGGCGGTATCGGCTTTGAAAGCGAGAGCATTCTTCCGACAGGATATTATTTCAATGCCAGACTCGAAATGGGAAGTAAGGATTCCGTTTTATATACGGTGGTAAAGATTATCCGCAGCAGTGCAGGGGAAAACGGAAAGACGATTTATGGCTGTGAATTTGTGGGACTGGCACCGGTACTTGGTTATATTTTTGATGAATATGAGGCAATGCTGGAAGCAAAGTAGATACCGGCACAGATGTGTTCTTTGTCGAGGTGGCTTGAAGGCTTTGGCGGAGGACAAGAGATTTCGATAAAAGAAAACGAAAGAAAAGAAGCAGGCCGACTGACCTGCTTCTTGGTTTGTTTGGAAATAGGAATTATAACTTTGTAACGTTTGCAGCCTGCGGACCCTTTTCGCCGTTTACAACTTCAAACTCCACCTTGTCGCCTTCGTCCAGAACTTTAAATCCGTCCATGTTCAAAGCAGAATAGTGTACGAATACATCTGTTCCGTTCTCATCGGAAATAAAGCCAAACCCCTTTTTTGCATTGAACCACTTTACTGTTCCGTTCATCGTGTGTTCCTCCCGAAACTTAAAAATTATTATTTTTAAGTTTCGGGAGGAACACACGAGGAACGGAACAGTAAAGTGGGTCAATGCAAAAAAGGGGTGTGGCTT
>CAZCON010000165.1:0-4341 GCA_964500085.1 uncultured Lachnospiraceae bacterium | reverse complement strand
GGACCATACAGAGGCAGTGTAGTATGGTGTATAGCCACAGAACCAAAGGTCGTTGTTGTTGGAAGCAGTACCCGTTTTTCCGGCCACCGGCATTTTGTATTCCTTGAATTTTAGTCTGCTTCCGGTGGCATAGCCTGTACCTCCTGTAACAGTGTCTACCATGGCGCTGGTCAGCAGGTAGGCGGTGGAGGTCTTGATTACCTGAGTGGACTCCGGCTCGTTGGATAAAATCACACGACCGTCATGGTCAAGTACCTTGGTGTACAGATACGGTTTATTGTAGACACCGCCGTTTGCAATGGTAGCATAGGCTGCGGTAAGCTCCAGATTTGTTACGCCATCCGTCAGACCGCCGAGGGCTAACGAAAGGTTGACATCCGAATAGGTTTGTCCGTTTTTTTCATCATAGCGGGATTCCACTAAGGTGCTGAAGCCTAATTTTTTCAGGTAATTGAAAGAAACCTGTGGTGAAACCATTTCCAGAGTACGTACTGCAATTACGTTCATGGAATAGGAAATACCGCGCCGGATGGTGTTCAGTCCGTAGAACGGTCCGTTAAAAAATTCTTTATTGCCCTTTGCCCACCAGTTAATGACTTCCTTTTGTGTGTTTGTGTAGTAGTACGGGCGGTCGTCGATTGGTGTTGCCAGTGTCATGCCGGCACTGTCGATGGCAGGAAGAAAGGCGGCAAGCACCTTAAAAGTGGAGCCGACGGCACGGGTTGTAGTGGTTGCACGGTTTAGAGTACGGCTTCCTGTTTTTTCTCCTCTGCCGCCGACTAATGCAACAACTTCGCCGGTGGTATGATTCATAATACAGAAGGAGGACTGCGGTTGGGCAGTGAAGGTACGGCGTTCGCCGAGAACAGTATCTCCCGGAATGCCGTTTTCCTCATCCCCCTTGTCTACATGGGCTTCGTAAAACTCATCCAGATAAGCGGTCATAGCTTCGTTACTGACACAGAGGAGCTGATATACGCCCTGATTCAGCTGGACAAGAACGGTCTTGTCACTTTTGAAGCTGTTAAAGTAAGAAATCAAATCGGATAACTGGTAGTGGATGGTAGTACCGTCTGCTTTCTGTACGGAAAGGGCATAGCTTAATTCATACAAAGAGCCTTCCCCAGAGCCGGTTCCAAATTTAGGAAACATGGACTCGTCGGTATATACTTCGTCACAGATGTTCTGAATGGTACGGTCCTGCGTGGTGTAGATGCTGAGACCGCTTGTGTAAACCATGGAGGTTGCCTGCGCCTGTGTGTAGCCTTTACGTTCCACAAGGTCATTAATTACGGAATCTATTACTGCATCGGTAAAGTAGCTGTAGTAGGAGGCTTCATTCTTTTCCTCGGCAACCAGCTGGACGCGTGCATATGGGTCGTCTGCCAGAGCATCGCTGTATTCTTCCGGGGTACAAAAGCCGTTATCCCGCATCAGCTTCAGACATTTATCGCGTCGTTCTTTGTTGTCCTCCGGATAATGAATCGGGTTCTGATAGGTCGGGGAATATGGAATCGCCGCAAGAACGGTAACCTCGGACAGTGTCAGATCCTTTGCATCCTTGCTAAAATAGATTTGTGCGGCAGTTTGCAGACCGTAAGCAGTATTTCCGTAATTTACGGTGTTAATGTAGTATTCCAGAATTGTGTCTTTGGAGAGCTTGCTTTCCAGTGCTACCGCCAGAAACTGCTCTTGAATTTTTCGGGAAAGCTTGACAATCGGATTATCCTCATTACCGCCTCCGAACACCTGATTTTTCAGGAGCTGCTGGGTCAGTGTGCTTGCACCGTATTCCAGACTTCTGGTTTTTAGGTTGGAAACGAGGGCACGCATAATACCGCGCATGTCAATGCCGTTATGTTCGTAGAAACGCTCATCCTCCATGGCAATGAAGGCATACTTGATATATTCCGGCAGTTCAGTGATGGAAACATAATCACGGTTTGCTTCTGCACCGGCAAGCGTCTCTGCATGTGTGCCGTCACGGTAGTAGGTGTTGGAGGCATAGCCTGACGGTACCACATTGATGAGGTCAATACTTGGTACGGTAGCAGAAAGCCCGTTTATGATACCGGCTATGGCAGCGATGCCCACAGTGGCAAGAAAAACAACGCCGATTAAAAAAAGGCGGAATATAGTTACGTTTACTTTGGTGGAAAGCCGTTTGGAGCGGGTTTTCAGTCCACGAATTTTTTTGTTGGTTTCCTCTTTGCTGAAATTCATACAAGTCCCTTCCTTATATCAATATAGTAAAGCATTTCCCTAAAAGAAAAAGCTATACGGAAAAGAAAACAAGTTCTTTGCCAATCTCGGCAAACCAGACCGGCTTTCCTTCGGTAATGATTGCCCTGCCGGAGGTGGCCTCTGTTACTTTTTTTATGAAAGTCTGACAGGTGTCTTCGGTAGTCAGCACGGTGAGCGTCACCGTATCGGTATAAGAAGTATCCTGCGTATATAAATCCATCTGGGCAACGATGTACTGAAGCTTTCCAATGCTGTTGTAGTCTGTGTTAACGGTTACCGGAAGACCGTATCGCTTTTCGGCAAGGACGCTTGCAGAAAGTCCTGCCTTTGTAGCTGCCTGATAGGCACGAACCAGTCCGCCGGTTCCGAGCAGCGTACCGCCAAAATAGCGGGTGACTACCACACATACATTATGCACCTCTTCGCTCAATAATACGTCGAGCATCGGACGGCCTGCCGTTTTCTGCGGCTCTCCGTCATCACTGCACCGGGCGGTTTCGTGCCGGGTACCGAGTGTGTAGGCGGAGCAGTTGTGGGAAGCATCCCAGTACTGCTTTTTCATTTGTTCTATAAAGGAGAGGGCTTCTTCTTCTGCCGCAATCGGAATGACGGTGGCGATAAAACGGGATTTCTTTTCCGTGATTTCCCCGACACCGCCCTTATATACAATTTTGTATGAATCCGGCATATAATGCCCCCTTTCTTTGTCTGATTCTCAAATCAGTATATCAAAAACAGCGAAGGACTGCAAGAAATTTGGGAGATTTAATAAAATCGTAAAAATCGAGGAAAGACTTTACAAAATGAAAAACTGCGGATATACTATAATAGGACGTGGGACAGATTTGAACGGAAAGAGAAAGGATACACTGCCATGCTTGAATTAAAGAACGTTTCGTACCGCGTAAGCGATGCAGAAGGGGAAAAGGACATTTTAAAGGACATCAGTTTGACCATAGAGGATCGTTTTGTGGCAATTACCGGACCGAATGGAGGTGGCAAGTCCACGCTGGCGAGGGTTCTGGCGGGAATTATACAGCCGACGGAGGGTCGGATTTTATTGGACGGGGAGGATATTACAGGACTTTCGATTACAGAGCGCGCCCATAGGGGAATCAGCTTTGCGTTCCAGCAGCCGGTGCGTTTTAAGGGAATTACTGTAAAGGATTTGATTGCACTGGCGGCAGGTAAGAAGCTGAGCACCGGTGAGGTCTGTAATTATCTTTCGGAGGTGGGACTTTGTGCGAAGGATTATGTAAATCGTGAGGTAAATTCCAGCCTTTCCGGAGGAGAGCTAAAGCGCATTGAGATTGCTACTGTGATGGCAAGAGGAACGAAGCTTTCCATTTTTGATGAGCCGGAGGCAGGAATTGATTTGTGGAGCTTCCAGAACCTCATCCGTGTGTTTGAAGAAATGCATGATAAAATTCAGGGCTCCATCCTGATTATTTCCCATCAGGAAAGAATTTTGAATATTGCGGACAAGATTGTAGTGATTGCGGGCGGCAGACTTGAAAACATTGGCACAAAGGAAGAAATTCTTCCGGGACTGCTTCATAAGGCCGGCGGCTGTCCGATGCAGAAATAAGGGAAAGGCAGGAAGCATTAGTGATGGATGAGATTCAGAGAACTTTATTAGAGCAGGTGGCAGGACTTCATGAGGTGCCTGCCGGTGCGTATAATTTACGGATCAACGGTGGCTTGGGGGGGAGAAATACTACGGCCAACATTGACATTGTACCGAAAGCGGACGTATCCGGCATTGACATTATCATCAAGCCGGGAACAAAGAATGAAAGCGTGCATATTCCGGTGCTGCTTAGTCAGACAGGCTTAAAGGAGCTGGTGTATAACGATTTTTATATCGGAGAGGACTGTGATGTTACGATTGTAGCAGGCTGCGGGATTCACAACGGCGGTTCTGCAGATTCAGAGCATTCCGGCATTCATCGTTTCTTTTTAAAGAAGAACGCAAGGATTAAATATATCGAAAAGCACTATGGCAGCGGTGAGGGCACCGGGGAGCGCATTATGAATCCGACCACGGAGGCGGTGCTGGAGGAAGGCGCATACATGGAAATGGATACGGTGCAGATT
>CAZCON010000164.1:0-4348 GCA_964500085.1 uncultured Lachnospiraceae bacterium | reverse complement strand
GAGATAAGGGTGCCTCAGAAAAGGAACGCATGGGAGCGTTTGAGTAAGAAGAGCAGAGAACACTGGAAGGAAAGCATGTAAAGCAAAGGAGGCAAGTGGCCACTCCGGGAAGAATGACCATATGAGAAAGAAACACAGAAAGCGAGGAAATGCTGGATGAATTTCGAAAAGATAACCGAGTATCTGGATTCTTTGGAAGAAAGAGGGATTCCATCGGTAGATTGTATGATTTATCAAAAGCATGAGCTTTTGTACCGGCATTGGAATGGTACGAACGATGAGCAGAAGAAAAGGAAAATGCGGGGAGATGAGCGGTATCTTATGTTTTCCATGACGAAGCTGCAGACGATGACGGCCATCATGCAGCTAGTAGAACAGGGGAAGCTTTCCTTGGAGGATGAAGTAGGCAAGTATCTTCCGGCATATAAGAATCTGACGGTAAAAAAAGGAGATACGGTAGAATCTTTGACCGCACCGCTTAAAATCAAGCATCTGGTGTCTATGCAGTCCGGTCTTGACTATGATTTACAGCGTCCGGGTATTGTCCGTGTACTAAAGGAAAAGGGAAATCAGGCAAACACGCAGGAAATTGTAAACTCTTTTGTGGAGTCTCCGCTTTGTTTTGTACCGGGCGAGCATTTCTTCTACAGCTTAAGCCATGATGTGGCGGCAGCAGTGCTTGAAGTAGCGTCCGGTATGACCTTTGGAGAATACTTAAAGAAGAACATTTGGGAACCGCTGGGATTAAAGAAAACTTGTTTTGCGAAGCCGGTGAATGATGATGTGGACGGGCTGGCAAAGCAGTTCATTTGCAATGAAAAGGGCGAAATTGTACCGATGGAGCAGTCCTGTTGTTATCAGTTTACGGAAAACTACGAAAGTGGTGGTGCTGGCTTAATCAGCTGCACAGAGGACTATGCGGTATTTGCGGACACGCTTGCCGGTGGCGGCATAAGCAAGGACGGGATGCGGCTATTAAAGAATGATACGGTGGAGCGTATGAAGCAAAATCTTCTTTGTGACGCGGCAAGAAAGGATCTTGCAGATTCCATGGGGCGGAAGGGCTATGGCTACGGCTGTGGCGTGCAGGTGCTCCTGGAGCCGGAAAAAATCGGCGCGGTGGCACCGGTGGGCGTGTTTGGCTGGGACGGCGCGGCAGGAAGCTGTTGTATTATGGATACAAAGACTGGTATCTCTGTGGTATATTTACAGCATGTACGCAACTGTGGCTGGGCGTATGGTGAGATTCATCCGACATTACGGGATTTGGTGTTTGGAGAACGGGAGTAGGGGGATAGCTTCACAGAAAAAGGATTTTTAGGGAAATCCGGATGAGGAACAAAACGGTGAACTATCGTTTTGGAAGGTCGGTATTTCTTTAAGAAAATAAAGGTAGAAACGAAAGGAAAGTTATAGTATGAGAACAACAATTCATGCAGAAAATGCACCGGCAGCAGTAGGACCTTATGTACATGCAGTAAAGGCAGGGGATTTTGTGTATACCTCCGGTCAGATAGGGCTTGTGCCGGCAACCGGCGTGTTAGCCGAGGGTGTAGAGGCACAGGCAGAGCAGGCATTACAGAATATTCAGGCAGTGCTTGCCGCGGCAGGCTGTACAATGGCAGATGTCATTAAGACCACGGTATTTTTAGCGGATATTGCAGATTTTGGTAGGATTAACGAGATTTACGCAAAGTATTTTACCGGGGAAACGCCGGCTCGTTCCTGTTTACAGGCAGGTGCGCTTCCGAAGGGTGCCCTGTTTGAAATCGAGGTAGTGGCATATAAAGGCTGATGGAGAAACCGTATTTTGTTTATCTGCTCCGGTGTATGGATGATTCTTTATACACCGGAATTACCACGGATGTGTTGCGTAGGGTTAGGGAACATCGGTCGGGCGGAACACAGGGAGCAAAGTACACGAAAACGCACAGACCCAGGGAACTTGCAGCGGTATGGCGCGTGGAAAACCGCTCGGCGGCATCAAAACTGGAATGGCGTCTGAAGCATCTGACAAAGCAACAAAAGGAGCTTTTATGCAAAACGCCGGAGCTGCTTTCGGAGCTGCTTGCTACGGAGGAGGCAGTTTCGGCAGAGCCCGTAAAGCTTTTACCGCGATAAAAGCGAAGAAAGAAATAAGAAAAGCAGCCCGTGTTTGAAAAACACAGACTGCTTTTTACATTACAGGAAATACTGTGTTGTGACCGTGCCCGCGCGCAAATCTGCAAACGGACACTTTTTTATCGGAAAGGCGATTTTAGACCGTTTCCGACACTTCATCCTGTTTTGGGAATTTTTTCCGCATCAGCAGGAAGCAGAGAAAATGTGCAAGAAAGGTCAGCGCCCATGATACGGGATAGGAGAAAAACAGAGCCTTTGGCGTATGATATTCCGGTATCTGAAATATGGTGGCAATCCAGAGAAGACGCAGACCGCACGCACCAAGCATGGAAACAATGGTTGGCGTTACACCGTAGCCCATGCCGCGGATGGAGCCTACAATGGTATCCATCATGCCGCAAAGGCAGTAGGTGGTGCTGATGACTTTAAGACGCGTCATGCCGGCAGTGAGGATACTTTGGCGAAGCAGCTCCGCATCTGCACCGGGACTTGTTTTAATATAAATATTCAACAGCTGTGGACCAAAAAGAACAGCCAGATTACCAAACACCAGACCTGCAAAAATGGCACAGCACTCGGCACAAAGCAGAATTTTATTGATACGGGAATATTTTTTTGCACCAATATTCTGACTGGTAAAGGTCAGCGCCGCCTGATGAAAGGCGTTCATGGATACCCAGACAAAGCCCTCAATGCTTGCAGCGGCAGAACTGCCGGCAATCACAATGTCGCCAAAGCTGTTGACAGAGGACTGAATGACTACGTTGGACAGAGAAAATACAACGCCCTGAAGCCCGGCGGGAACGCCGATTTTCACCAGTCCCCAAAGGGTGGTTTTATCAATGCCAAGTCCCTGTAAGGTGAGACGGAAGGCTTCGTCCTCTTCCTTTAGCAGACAACGGAGAATCAAAGCAGCGGAAAGATACTGGGAAATAATCGTTGCCAGTGCCACGCCTGCTACGTCCATATGAAATACGATAACAAATAAAAGGTTTAGTATTACATTCAACACGCCTGCTGCGCTTAGAAAGTACAGCGGGCGTTTGGTATCACCCTTGGAACGGAGTAAGGAGCTTCCGAAATTATAAAACATCATGGCAGGCATACCGAGAAAATAAATACGAAGGTAGAGGGAAGCCAGCCCGATGACATTGTCCGGTGATTTCATAAGAGCTAAAATTTGTGGCGCAAAAACAAGTCCGACTACCGCCAAAAGCAAACCGCTGAGAATGCTGACGGTAATTGCGGTATGCACGACTTTACTTGTGTTTTTCTTGTCTCCGGCACCCATATATTTTGCAGAAAGTACGTTGGCACCAATGGAAAGCCCTAAAAACAGATTTGTCATCAGATTAATCAGGGAAGAGGTGGAGCCTACCGCAGCAAGTGAATTGTGGCCGGAGTATTTTCCCACCACTACCACATCTGCGGCGTTAAATAGAAGCTGTAACAGGCTGGATGCCATAAGCGGCATAGCAAACCGGAGCATTTTGGGAAGTAATGCGCCGGTTGTCATATCGAGTTCGTAAGCGTTGGTTCGTTTCATTGTATCATATCCTCCAAAGAAAAAGGCAGAACTGCTTCTGCCCTGTAAAATCAAAAATTACCGGGAGCCTTCAAAACGTCCGGATGCGCCACATGGCAGGATAAGACCGCTTTCCCGCACGGGCAGACCGATTTCAGATGACGCAATGTGACCGGAAAAGCGGCGAAGCTCCGTGCCGAGCAGATAGGAGAGCAGGGCAGGCTGTAAGCCGGTGGTGTAGGAATTGATTAGGAAAAACAGCGGTTCGTCCTTTAAAACTTTTGTGGTGAGCTGTACAAAGGAGTGAATCTGCTCCTCAATTTTCCAAATTTCACCTTTGGGTCCCCTGCCGTAGGATGGCGGATCCATAATCACTGCATCGTAACGGTTGCCACGGCGGATTTCACGCTCTACGAATTTTACGCAATCGTCCACGATATAGCGAATCGGTGCATCGCCAAGACCCGACAGAGCGGCATTTTCCTTCGCCCAGCTTACCATGCCCTTAGACGCATCCACATGGGTTACGGCAGCGCCTGCTGCGGCAGCGGCAAGGGTAGCACCGCCGGTATAGGCAAACAGGTTCAGAACCTTAATTTCTCTGTCCGGACAGGCTTTTTTCGCAGCGCGTATTTTTTCGCCAAACCAGTCCCAATTTACTGCCTGCTCCGGAAATACGCCGGTATGCTTAAAGGCAAAGGG
>CAZCON010000163.1:0-4380 GCA_964500085.1 uncultured Lachnospiraceae bacterium | reverse complement strand
AGATTCGTCTGTTCTGCAATATCGTTAATAACTCCGATAATCTTTCCGATAGAATGGGACTCTGTTGCAAGCGCATCCATATCCACGGTAATCTGCTTGGTAATGGAAGCCGTCTCTGCTCCCTTTGTCTCCAGAATACCGATAGCGTCCATACCGTTTTCTACTGCCGCCTTTGCACTCTGCGCCAGCTCATCAATGGCATCCGCATCTGCCTTTACTTCATTGATACGGTCGCTCAGTTCTTCACTCTGTATCAGACAACGTTCAGAATCCTCTGCCTGCTGTACAATACCGTTCCGAATCTCTGCAATGGAATTGGTAATATTCTGTGTAGCGGTCAGAAGCTTTGCGGAGCTGTCCTCCACACCTGCCGCAGAGCTGCCTACATTATCCGCTGCCGCAGACGTATGCTCTACCATACCCTTCATATTGTTTACCGTCTTGTTTGCACAGGCAACCAGTGCGCCAAACTCGTCCTTTCGCTTCGTCTTCATCTTGGCGGTAAGATCACCCTTTGCCACCTTATCAAGACCAGCCATCGTTCTCTTCATGGCTCTTGCATAGGAGTTTGCCACCCAAATACCTAACAATACGGAGCATACCGCGGAAACCAAAACAACCACGACTGTAAGCAGCTGAATGGACTTTGCGCTCTTTACAATCTCCGCTCTTGGAATCGCGCCACAAAGCAATACGCCGCTGTCGCCTATCGGGGCACAAATCACAAGATACTGCTCGCCGTCCAGCTTCTCGTAGCCGCCGGAAATTTCGCCGGTAGCAATTGTCGTATTATATTCATTTTTCCCGATAAAATACGGTGTGGCAGAAACGCCATCTGCCGTTACCTCCACTCCGTCCGGAGAAACCACCGCAAAAATACTGCGCTCTGCAAGCTGGATATTGCTCAGGGTTTCCACCAGCGTGGAAAGCTTAATGTCAGCAGTGACAAAGCCCACTTCCTTGCCAAGTGTATTTGTTAACAAAGACGTTACTGCCAAAAAGTAGCTGTTCTCCGAAATCTGCAGGGCTTTATCCACAAAGCTGTGACGTGCCGTCCAGTTATAATTCCTTCCGCTGCTGCGAAACGCCTGGCCTTCTGCACTTGCCTCAAACGCAGCAGCCACATCCGTACCGGAAAACGCACCGGCGGACGCATAAGAAGTACCGTGGGAGGACATCACTGCAATATTGCCCAGCATTGAATCCTCTCCCGCCAGAGTCGAAAGCAGGGACTGAATGGTCTTCTTTGCAGTAGTTTCATCACGGGAGCCCTCCGTATAGGAGCCGCCATAATACAGGGATACGGTGCTGTTACTGCTTAACTGCGCCATATTGGACTCAATCATGGAAAAAATCAATTCGAACTTGTCCGCATTTGCACTCAGTGTGGAAGTCGCCGCCTCTTCATAATTTGTCTGCAGTGCGTTTGAAGCACTGGTAGAACAGACTACACCAAGCACGATAATGAAAATCAGCGGAACGCAGAACAAGATAATCAGCTGCGTCCGGATACTCTTCATTTTCTTTTTTGCACCGGATGGTTTCTTTTTTCCAAAGGTTTTCAGCTTGTCGAACGGCTTCGTTGTTTTTTCCCTTGCCTGCTTTTCTTTCTTTTCCTTTACTGGCTTTTCCTTCTTTTCCTTTACAGGCTTTTCCTTTTTCTCCTTTGGTGCCTTCTCTCTCTTCCGTTTATCTTTTTTATTTTTCTCTTTTTCTGCACGTTCTTCCTCACGCAGAAACTGCTGCAAATCCTGATCTTTTTTCATATTCGTGAACCTCCTTGCCTAGTCTGGAATACGAGCGCTGTTCCTTTTTCTCGTTCCCTTTTCCATCTGCAAACTCCGTTTTCACCTTCCATATCATCTGCTTAAATTATACTATATTTTGTCAGAAACTTCAAGGTTAAAAACCTATTTTTATAACATTTTGCACAGAGCCACGCGCTTCTAAAAACCAGCTTTTCCCGATTTTTTCGTCCGGGTTTCATATTTTTTTCAAAATACACTTTTCTTTTTGAGGAAAACACCGTATAATAGAATCAGTATTACAGAAAGGAGCAGCTCCATGAAAAAAGTATTTAAGTTTTTTGTTGCATTAGCTTCTCTTGCAGCAGTTGCCGGCGGCGCATATCTTGTTTATAAAAACTTCTTCGCAAAGGACGACTCAGACTTCGACTTTGACGACAGCTTTGGCGATGAAGAGGTTTCCGATGCTTCCCGCGAATATGTTTCCATCAATATCACAACCGATGAAACAGAGGAAGAAGACGAAGAGACAGCAGAGAATGAGTCCTCTCAGGACTCTGCCGAGGAAGAAGCTGACGATTAAGCCTGTACAGACAGCTGACACAGTTTTCCTGACAAACTGACAAGAGGATGTTTGATTCCGCACTGCTACGGTCAAACATCCTCTTGTTTTCTTTTTTCTGAACCCGCCGCGCTATACGCATCTGCATAAGCTTTATTTCATACGTTCTGTTTGGCTTTCTTCTCCGTACTTACCTTTGCAGCAAATACAGCTTTTCCGCCAATACCAGCCAAAGCTCTCCCTCCGTTGTCTGTACCTGCAACGCAGCTTTAAGCGGCTGTTCGCATATCAGTCCCCCGTCCGTTCCAAAATATGGTGCTTTCCCGTCAACAGTCTCTGTACCGCTTTCGTGCATCGACTCCAGCAACAGCTGCTCTCCAGCCGTAAAGGGCTCTCCGCTCAGGCTCCAATATACCGCCCTTTCCGTGACAGACTCCCAGCCCTGTTCCTCTAACATTTGGACAAGCTTCTCCGACAAAACCACCTGTTCCGGATAAATGATACTTTTCACGATTGCATCATCCTGCGTTGTAGCCGTATCCGGCGTATCCGAAATCTCCTGTAACGAATACGTCCCACCGGAAAAATCCGAATGCTCTGTTTCCGGTGATGTATTTGCCTCTCGCGGTTCCTGCATACAATCATATTGATACATCTGCACCGTTTCTTCTCCGGCATTAAGAGCAGCTTCTCCCTCCATTTCCAGATTTCTTCTCGTCAGCTCCGCTGTCTTTTCCTCATTATCCTTTACAGAAAATTGGCTGTTCCCAATGGTTTTCACGCCCACTGCAAGCACCAGCACCGCTGCTGCCGCCACACAGGCATACGAAAGCGAACGATACCATTTCTGACACGGCTTCTTCTGCCCCACAGTCTTTTCCGGCAACTCCGCCACCCTTTTCATGGTTTTCTGAATCAGCCGCTCGCTCACCTGCAGCCGCGGTTCTTCTTCCATTGCCTTTTCAAGAAGGGCATACAGTTCCTCCTGTTCCTCAGCCGGTTTTGTTTCTGTTCTTCTCATTGTATGCACCTCCTTTCTCTGCTTCTAAAATCCCCCGAAAACGCTCTCTTGCTCTGGACAATCTGCTCTTTACCGTTCCTTCGCTCAGTGCAAGCACCCTTGCTGTTTCTGCCACTGAGCGCTCCTCAAAATATAAGCACACCAGTACCTCCCGGTACTTCTCCGGAAGCTTTAACAATGCTTTTCTAATCTGCTCTGCGTCCTGCTTTTTCTCAATTTTTTCAAGCATATCCGGTGCCGCCAGCTTTTCCTCTTCTTCCTCCTCAAGCATTGTCACGCGCTGCTTATAGGCGCTTTTCAGATAATCCTTACAGGTATTTACCGTAATCCGAAGCAGCCATGTTTTAACGGAGCTTTCTCCACGAAAGCTATCCAGCTTGGCATTTACCTTAATGAATACCTCCTGAAACATATCCTCCGCCGTGTCATAATCCTTTACATAGCTGTAGGCCATGCGAAGCACATCGTTTCCGTAGGTCCGCATCAATGTCTCCAAGGTGTGGTCTGCTTCTGCAGCGTCAGCATATGGCAGCTGTCTGTCAGGCACTGTCTTACGTTTCATACGTTACCCCCTATTCAAAAGACGATTTATTTGTTCCTCCGGTTCCGCTTTTTTAATTTTTTGCAAATTCTGCCAGCCTGAGTCCCTGATTTCTCTCCAGTACGGTCCGGATACTCCACTCATGGGTAAACAATAAAAGCGGACGTTCCTTTAAATCCTTTACTCTTTTCGAATCCGTGGTGATATTTAGTTTTCCTACATCGATACCGTCATTTTCAATCCAACGGATATATTCATACGGAAGCGGGTCCATGCGAATTTCCACCCCATATTCCGATTCCAGACGGAACTTCAACACATCAAACTGCAGTACGCCTACCACTCCCACAATAATTTCTTCCATACCGGTATTAAATTCCTGAAAGATTTGAATTGCGCCCTCCTGAGCAATCTGGGAAACACCCTTGATAAACTGCTTCCGCTTCATTGTATCCACCTGACGGATTTTTGCAAAATGCTCCGGTGCAAAGGTCGGAATTCCCTCATACTC
>CAZCON010000162.1:0-4395 GCA_964500085.1 uncultured Lachnospiraceae bacterium | reverse complement strand
TTACAAAGCATGCCAGCTCCGGCGTAAAAAGGAAAGGAACCTTTGCGGGCGTAGTGGAGAAAATTCCATACCTGAAGGAGCTTGGAATTAATGCGGTGCTTTTGATGCCGGTCTATGAGTTTGATGAATGTATGGAGGTTACAAAAAGCATCGGCAACCTGTCCGCAAAGCAGCTTGCACAGTATGAAGAACGCTATGGCAGTGAGTTTGTAAGGGTGCAGCAGTCGTATGAAAAGGCGGGGAATGAAAAAAAGACGGTGGGACGAATCAATCTATGGGGGTATACGGAGAAAAATTTTTATTTTGCACCGAAGAGTGCTTTTGCATCGGATAAGGCACATGCCGATAGGGAACTGCGTTATATGGTGGATGCGCTGCACAAGGTAGGAATAGCAGTGTTTTTTGAGTTCTTTTTCGGGAAAGACACAACGCAGGGGCTGGTGGTGGACTGCCTTCGTTACTGGACCTATAGGTACGGCGCGGATGGTTTTCATCTGCTTGGTAATACTGCGGCGCTGCCTCTGCTGACGGAGGACCCGTATCTTGCGGGAATAAAGCTTTTGGTAACGGAATATCACGGGGGCTATGGAGAAAAGGAAGGTGGTTTTGACCGCCGCCGTGTGGCAGTATATAATGACGGATTCCGTAATGTGGTACGCCGGTTTGTGAAGGGTGATGAAAACATGGTGGGCGAGTTTGTACAACGATTGCGCTCGGATGTACCGGAGTACGCGCAGATTCACTATGCTGCGGATCAGAACGGGTTTTCCCTGTATGATTTGTATGCGTATGACCGTAAGCATAATGAGGAAAACGGTGAGGAAAATAAGGACGGAGAGGACTACAATTATAGCTGGAACTGCGGTACAGAGGGGGAGACAGCGAAGAAAAAAATTAATGTGCTTCGCACGAGACTGCGTAAAAATGCTCTTTCGATGGTAGTGCTGTCGCAGTCGGTGCCGTTGCTTTTTGCAGGAGATGAGTTTGGCCATACGAAAAAAGGAAATAACAATGCCTATTGTCAGGATAATGAAATTTCATGGCTGAACTGGCACTGGAATAAGGAACGGAAAGAGCAGGTAGAGTTTGTAAAGAAACTGATTGGTTTTCGAAAAGAGCATGGAATTCTTTCCGGTGGAAGAAGCTTTCGGGAATGTGACTGGAAGGGAGTAGGAATGCCGGACATTTCCTGTCATGGCGTAATGCTCTGGCAGCCGGATTATGCACCATACAGCCGTGCAATAGCGGTGCTTCTCTGTGGTGAGTATGGACAGAAAGCACCGGAGGAGGATTTGTATCTGATTTTTAATATGCACTGGGAGGAGCTTTCCTTTGCGCTGCCGGAGAGTATGGGCGCTTCCGGAAAAGCACCGGTGTGGGAGATAGCTTTGGACACATCCGGAGCATGTGAGCTTGTCAGTGTAAATCCTGGGAAGCAGATTGCCGTGACGGCAGGAGAAAGCATGGAGGAGCACTATTGCAGAGTACCGGAGCGTACGGTAGTGGTATTGAAGAGAAGGAAAAAGTAAAAAGTAAAAAGTAAAAAGACGGGGCTGCATGCTTCATGGCAGCCCCGTCTTGCAGAACAGCAGACCAGCGTTTACTCAAAGTGATGGTTCTGTACGATTTCATCGTACAAATCAAGAACACAGTATTTTTCCTCATCAAAATGCTTACAGTTGGTGCAGGAAATGTCCTTGGTATCACAACAGCTGTTGGTTGTTTTCTCTTTATTTGCCGGTTCATAAGCGCTGCAGGCCTTTGCCACTTTACGATAGGTTTCAAAATCTGCTCTCATGGATAGTCTCCTTTCTTATCATAAAAATGAACTATAAGACAGTACCATAGCTTGAATGGACTGTTTGGTTACGGAAGATAGTTTGCACGGAGTGAGCGGAAATTATGAAAGAAAAGTACAGGAGGGGAAAGTTTTTATGTTTGCGGGAACGGTAGAAGAACTGAAAGCCTTTATGTCGGTGCTGTTAAAGGGCACTTTGTTTGATACATGGGAGGTGACGGAGGCAAGGGCGGAAACTTTTTTTGCTCTTTCCGTAAACGGACGGCTTAAAAAGGAGTTTTTTGAGGAGCCGGATATACCGGAAAGAAATTTTGCAGAATGGGGTGAGGTAAAGGGGCTTTTTTATCAGGCAATCAGGGGAAAAAGATTGCCGGGAGTATTACAGGTGGTACTTGCAGCGGAAAAGAAGTGGACAGAGCAAATTTTGTCGGAATGCGGAAAAGAAAGAGAAGAAGCCGGAGCAGTATTGTATTTGAATATCCGCTATACGGCAGGAAGCTGTCAGTTAGTTGGCGGCGTATCCCATCCGGGTTTTACGATGGATAAGACCTTAGATACGGCGTGGGATACGGCATTGCAGGGCTTTTTAAAAACAAATGGAATTATTGTTAGCACTCAATAAAGTTGAGTGCTAAATTTTTCTTGACATTTTCAATAAACAGTATTATAGTAGAGATATAACAAAAGGCTGTCGGGAGACTGCCGCTCTTTGCAAACCGCCGCTGTCGGTGAAGCTTGCAGGCGGGAGCTTTTGTTCTTGCCGGACGAGGGGAGAAAAGGTCTGCACAAAAAGGAAGAATGCAGGATGGTCCGGTAAAACGGCAGGAGAGGAAAGGAGATTGTGTTATGAGCAGTGTAATGGAAGAAAAGGGTAGCTTATCAATCAATTCGGAGAATATATTCCCGATTATTAAAAAGTGGTTGTATTCGGATCACGACATCTTTTTCCGTGAGCTGATTTCGAACGGATGCGATGCAATTACAAAGATGAAAAAGCTGGAGGTGATGGGCGAGGTATCGCTTCCGGATGATAATGAGTGGAAGGTGACGGTAAAGGTAAGTCCGGAGGAAAAGACGATTCGCATCACAGATAATGGAATTGGTATGACAGCCGATGAGGTAAAGCAGTACATTAACCAGATTGCTTTTTCCGGTGCACAGGCTTTTGTGGAAAAGTATAAGGATAAAACAAATGAGGACTGCATCATCGGCCATTTTGGTCTTGGCTTCTACTCTGCGTTTATGGTAGCGCATAAGGTTACGATTGATACCAAATCCTATAAGGATGAGCCGGCAGTACATTGGGAGTCTGAAGAGGGTATTGCGTTTGAAATGTCCGAGGGAGAGCGCGCGGAGCGTGGTACGGAGATTACGCTGTACTTAAATGAGGACAGCTATGAATTTTCCAATGAATACCGTGCAAAGGAGGTCATTGAAAAGTATTGCTCCTTTATGCCGACACCGATTTTCTTTGAAAACGTAGACGCACCGGCAAAGGAAGAGCCAAAGACTGCGCCGGAGGAGGGAAAAGAGGAGGAAGCACAGGAGGAGAAGAAGCCGCAGCCGTTAAACGAGCCGAATCCGCTCTGGGCAAAGCATCCGAATGAGTGCACGGAAGAGGACTATAAGAAGTTTTTCCGTGATGTGTTCCATGATTATAAGGAGCCGCTGTTCTGGATTCATCTGAATATGGATTATCCGTTTAACCTAAAGGGCATTTTGTATTTCCCGAAGGTGAATACCGAATATGAGAATTTAGAGGGCACGATAAAGCTGTACAGCAATCAGGTGTTTATTGCGGATAACATTAAGGAGGTTATTCCGGAGTTCCTGCTTTTATTAAAGGGTGTCATTGACTGTCCGGATTTGCCGTTAAATGTATCCAGAAGTGCCCTGCAGAACGATGGCTTTGTTAAGAAAATTTCGGATTATATTACAAAGAAGGTAGCGGATAAGCTAACCGGTATGTGCAAGGTGGAGCGGGAGTCCTATGAAAAGTATTGGGACGATATCAGCCCATTTATTAAGTATGGCTGCTTAAAGGACGATAAGTTCTGCGAAAAGATGAAGGATTACATGCTTTTTAAGAACCTGGACGGCAAATACCTGACTCTGGAGGATTATGTAAAGGCGGCAAAGGAGAAGGAAGGCGCACCGGAGGAGACGCCGGTGGTGGAAAATGCAGACGGCACCTCTGCTACGGGAGAGGAGACCGAGGCAGCGGAGGAAAAGAAGCAGGTGGTGTACTACGTTACAGATGAGAGACAGCAAAGTCAGTACATCAATATGTTTCAGGCTGCCGGGCTGGATGCAATTTTTCTGACGCATAACATTGACCAGCCGTATATTTCAAAGCTGGAGTATGACAATAAGGAAATCCGTTTCCAACGCATTGATGCCGATCTGACGGAAACCTTTAAGGAAGAGGTGACGGAAGATGAGGCAGAGTGGAAGAAGTTTGTCGATACGGTTACGGATATGGTAAAGAAGACGTTAAATAAGGAGAAGCTGACCGTAACGGTGGAAAAGCTGAAAAATGAAAAGGTGGCTTCCATGATTACGCTTTCCGAGGACAGTCGCAGAATGCAGGATATGAT
>CAZCON010000161.1:0-4397 GCA_964500085.1 uncultured Lachnospiraceae bacterium | reverse complement strand
GTGAGAATATCGCCCATTCCAAGAATACGGGAAGCCATACGGTCCGGATGGAACTGTTCCACATCTGTCAGCTTTTCGCCCGTACCTGCGTACAAAATCGGCCGACCCGTCACGGCACGGATGGACAGCGCAGCACCGCCTCTGGTATCACCATCCAACTTTGTGATAATGACACCCGTAATGCCGATTTCCTTTTCAAAGGTTTCAGCTACATTTACTGCATCCTGACCGGTCATGGCGTCTACCGTAAGAATTGTGTTTGTTACATTCAGAGTCTCCTTAATCTGCCGAAGCTCCTCCATCAGCACCTCATCAATATGAAGTCGTCCGGCCGTATCCACCAAAACTACGTTATTGTTATGTTTCTTTGCATGCTCTAATGCGGCTTTGGCAATGTCTACCGGATTATTTTTATCACCCATGGTAAACACCGGAACGCCCACCTTTTCTCCATTGATAAGAAGCTGGTCAATTGCAGCCGGACGATACACATCACAGGCTACCAGAAGTGGGCGCTTTCCCTTACTCTTAAACTGTCCTGCCAGCTTCGCCGCCATCGTGGTTTTACCTGCCCCCTGAAGACCGCACATCATAATCACCGTAATCTCGTTTCCTGGTAAAAATGTAAGCTCTGTGGTTTCAGAGCCCAGCAGGGAAACCATTTCCTCATTTACGATTTTAATTACCATCTGCCCCGGAGTCAGACTGTTCATCACATCCTGCCCGATGGCACGCTCTTCTACGGTTTTTACAAAATTCTTTACCACACGGAAGTTGACATCGGCCTCCAAAAGAGCCATCTTCACTTCCTTCAGCGCCGCCTTTACATCCGCTTCGCTGAGTCGTCCCTTGCCACGAAGGTTTTTAAAAATCCCCTGCAGCTTTTCCGAAAGGCTGTCAAATGCCATAACTCCTCCTTATAACCGGTTCAAAATCTCTTCTGCCAAATCCTGCGCTTCTTTTACGGAAGCCTGTTCCCCTGTATCATAAGCGTGCTGTAAAAGCTCTTTCATCTTTTCAACACAGTTCTTCGTTTTATTAAACTTTTCCACCAGATGGAGCTTTTCCTCGTACCCCCGAAGCTGTCTGCTGCAACGCTTTACCACATCATGTACGCCCTGTCTTGTAATGCCCTCTGCATCCGCTATTTCAGATAAAGACAAATCGTTTAAGATGTAATCCTCAAATATCTGCCGATTGTGCTCCTTTAACAGCTCACCATAAAAGTCATACAGCATGGCAAGCTCCAAAAGCTCATTGACCTCATCCATCAAAAAAACACCACCTGTAAAGTTTTTTTCTTTACAGGTGGTAGTGTACCAGATATTACTGTATCTGTCAAGTGTTTTTCTTGATAATTTTCAAATTTTAGAATTTTACCTTTGAAACTTTACCGGTCTATAGTTTCACAGTTCTCAATTACCACATCCTCAATCTTACTCAAATCAAGATTAATTATCTTTAAACTCGGACAGTTCTTCACCCAAAGCCTGTTCAGTCCGATTTCGTCATAAAAGCTCTCTTCCATACCGACGTTCATTTCCCAAAGTGCTTTTATTCCGGCTACATTTTCGGAAATAATTTCCAGAGACGGATGATTTTCTACGATTAAGCTTCCCGCCTTTCCAAGGTAAAGAGCTGTCAATCCGGTAAAGTATTCCAGCCCGTCCAGAGTTCCTCCATAAAAACGTGTGGAATCAGAAAAATCCAATATCAGTACACTTTCGCGTTCTTTGTCGGGAAGTCCCGCAATACCATCGATATCAAAGTGCTGTTCTATACATCCCCGAAACGAACCCTCAGAAAAGTGCTCTGCATCAATCGGAATTCTTTCTGACGCTGCGGATTGCTGTTTCCATTCCTCAATGCTTGGATCCTCCAGACTGCTCCGGATTGTGCCGTCTGTCATGATATCACACCAAACGCTTTTTTCGGATAGCGTTCCAAGCTCCCGTTTTCCGGCTTCGTCTTTCAATGCTACCGTGATATCACAATCAAATAATAATCTTGTCCGGTCTTCCAAACGCTGTAACCAACGAATCCATTCCGCCGGAACCTCCCCGTAAAAGTCCTCTGTCCCGGTTAAGCCGCCGGAATAGCCTTTCATACTTAATTTACCGCTTAGTATATGCTTTTCTACATAGTTTGCATACACTGTATGAACATCATAGACCAGACTTACTTCCTCTGCCGTATTAGAAATATAAAGTGAGTCGACCTCTACACCGTCATAGCACAAAATCTGACAAAACTCCGGACAATTAAAATCGAAGTTTCCTCCGGTGGAACCGGTGTTGCTGACAGCACTGTCGGTACTTCCATATTCATGTATCAGAGAAAGTTTTCTTTTTTAACATTACCAATCCACTGCAAACTTTTATGAATGTGATTTGCCACAAAAAAGCTGAATATTTCCTCTCCATTCCCCATTACATCAATTTATATAATATTTCGCCTGCACTTCATCGTAAATTGGAGCAAGTGTCCATGAATGACTTTCACCCGGATATACATGGTCAAACTCCTGTTTAGAATCAGTACTTCTTTCCTTACTATTCACAGTTGCCGCTTCAAGCGGATATGCCCCCTGAAAATCCCCTACCTCATAATAGGCCTCTTTACTGTTTGACCAAGCAAGAAACAATAAATACTTCTCCCCTTTTTTCATTGGTTTTAGTTCGGTCAAACTCATCAATTTTTTTTCACCATTATCTTCAGCCCATATAAAATAATCCTGCATTAAGACTATCTTATCTCCTACCGAAACATCCCCCTTATATACCTTTTCAATTTTCAACTCACGCTTTGTGTATCCGGCTTCCGGATAGTTCTGTTTAAAAACGGAGTCATAAAATGTAGAAACCACTTGTTCCACTGTATCACGTGCCTCCGCTTCCACAATAATCGTTGATTTCTCCTCTATCTCTTCTAAAGATTCATATAATGTTCTGTCACATGATATATTTATCACTTCCAGACCTTCCCATTCCTCCTTTTGAAAGAATCTACGGCCCAGCAATACTGTACCACAAACCAAAAGCATACCACAAATGCATCCAAGAAAAATTCGACGTTTTTTCATTTTCTCATCTCCTTCCTTATCTTCCCCATTTTGCTACTATATTATTTCTATCAGTCGTTGTAACTGTTGCAGAGAGCAACGTTCCATTTGGATTGCCCTGATGCATAACAGAATGTACATACGGACTTGTCGGGTGTTTCAATAGTAGCACATGGCCCACTTCATGAATTATAGTTTTTTCTAATTGTTCCACTTCATCAAATACATCTTCAGCAGCATTCAACGCAATCCGGCAACGATATCACCATTCCAATCAAACGCAGATGTAAATGGACCTGAATTAAACACTGCTATTGCAGAATAGTCAACATAAAACCCCAGACCGGAAGTTGGTGTTACTGATGCTGAAGACACATAACTTCCTGTTCCGTAATAAGTCCCTGTTTTTAACAGTTCTAGCTCCAATTTAGACTTCAGGATATATAATTTACATGGATATCCTCTGTCAGTTTTATTGCTTTCATTTTATCATGACTTTTAAATCTTTGCAATAGTAAAAAAGAAAAAATCGAAAAAAATTAACCCGAATTTCATAAGAATAAAGTAAGGGGGTCCCTCACTACAGATTCAAAAATCATAGTTTTGGGACACCCTCTTTAGTACAAATTGTATTTTCAGTATAAATACCGGCTTTCTGCAAAGCCCTTTTCTTTTATTCACTCAGCTTTGGCTTCTGTACATCCGTCATGATTGAAAATGCAATATTGGTGGCATGGTCTGCAACACGCTCGATATTTGATACCACATCCGTAAAAATCATTCCCGTTTCCGCGTCACACTCTCCCTTGGTCAGACGTTCCACATGACTTTCCTGCAGACTGCGCTCCATTTCATCAATTTCCTCCTCTAATACAAGAATGTCGCGCAAATGCTCCTCATGCTTCTTTTCAAAGGCCTCTAAGGAATACTTCAGCAAGGTCTTTGTCTTCGAAAACATTTCACGAATCTGTTCCTCCGCAAATCTGCTTATGCTCAAGCCGTCCTCTGAAAGCTGTACTGCTGCGTCTGCCATGTTTTCTGCATGATCCCCGATACGCTCAATATCATTTACTACATGAAACAGACCGCCAAGCAGCTTTCTGTCCTCTACCGGAAGTGAAAGCTGATTTGCTTTTACAAGATAATTGGTAATCTGTTCATTTAAGAAATTCACAGATTTCTCAGTATCATAAATCTCTTCAATTGTCCTCTGATCCTTGGAAAACAGAACATCAATTCCCTTGGAAAGATTTTCAATGGCAATATCCGCCATTCGTGTGGTTTCCCCGATGATATTCGGTAATGCAGCCGTGGTAGAAAATACACTGTTTTCTCC